>JAUXXN010000341.1 GCA_030684755.1 Hydrogenophaga sp. | reverse complement strand
GGCGTGCCGGTGTTCATGGCCGACGTGAAAGGCGACCTGACCGGCATCAGCCAGCGCGGCAGCTTTGGCGAAAAGATCAGCGCCGTGCTGAAAGAGCGTGGCCTCACCTTGCCCGCCTCGCAAGCCTGCCCCACCACCTTGTGGGATGTGTTTGGCGAACACGGCCACCCGGTGCGCGCCACCGTGAGCGACATGGGGCCGCTGCTGCTGGCGCGCATGCTCAACCTGAACGACACCCAGGCAGGTGTGCTGAACATGGTGTTCAAAATTGCCGACGACAACGGCCTGCTGCTGCTGGACATGAAAGACCTGCGCGCCATGTTGCAGCACGTGGGCGACAACGCCAAGCAGTTCACCACCGAATACGGCAATGTGAGCGCGGCCAGCGTCGGGGCCATTCAGCGTGGGTTGATGCAGGTGGAGCAGCAAGGGGGCGACCGGTTCTTTGGCGAGCCCATGCTGAACATTGAAGACTTTATGCAAACGGTGGACGGCAAAGGCGTGGTCAACATCTTGGCCGCCGACAAGCTGATGAACGCGCCGCGCCTGTACGCCACCTTTTTGCTGTGGATGCTCTCGGAGCTGTTTGAAACCCTGCCCGAAATTGGCGACCCAGAAAAGCCCAAGCTGGTGTTCTTTTTTGACGAGGCGCACCTGCTGTTCAACGACGCGCCCAAGGTGTTGATTGAGCGCATCGAACTGGTGGTTCGCTTGGTGCGGTCCAAAGGCGTCGGCGTGTATTTTGTGACCCAGAACCCGCTGGATATTCCCGACAGCGTGCTCGGCCAGTTGGGCAATCGGGTGCAGCATGCGCTGCGCGCCTTCACCCCACGCGACCAAAAAGCGGTGAAGGCCACCGCGCAAACCATGCGCCCCAAGGCAGGCCTGGACATTGAAGCCGCTATCACCGAACTGGCGGTGGGCGAGGCGCTGGTGAGCCTGCTGGACGCCAAAGGGCGGCCTTGCGAAACCGAGCGCGTGTATGTGATGCCGCCGGGCAGCCAGCTCGGCCCCATCACCAGCGTGCAGCGCCAAGCCTTGCTGCAAGGCTCGTTGGTGGCGGGCGTTTACGAAACGACGGTGGACCGCGAAAGCGCCCACGAAATTTTGCGCGCCCATGTGAGCGAGCGCAGCCCCGAAACCAGCGCGCCCAGCGGCGCCAAAGCCCCGCGCATTCCCGGCGCGCCGCCGACTGCCGCCGCTGGCGGCAGCGCAGGCGGCGGTATGGGCAACATGGTGAACGAGGCCTTGTTTGGCCGCACCGGGCCACGCGGCGGGCAATACGACGGCTTGGTGCAGTCCATGGCCAAAACCGCTGCTCGGAGCGTGGCCAGCGGTATTGGGCGGCAAATCGTGCGCGGCGTTTTAGGCAGCCTGTTCGGAGGCAAGCGCTGAATGAACGGCCCATTCATTCACCCATTCACCCAACCAACACCCAGGGCATGAACACCAGGAAACTGTTTTCCATCGCCCTGCCCGTTTTGCTGGGTTTGGGCTTTTTGGCTGTGCAAACCGGCGCCTTGCAGGGCAGCGCGCCGACCGATCTGGGTGTGAAAGACGGGCGCTTAAAACCGCCGTCTCTCACCCGCAACAGCGTCAGCAGCCAAGCCGCGCTGCACCCAGAACACCCCCAAACAGCCTACGCACAGATGGAACCGTTTCCCCTGAAACAGGGCAACGCGGCGGCCTCTGTGGCGGCCTTGGTGGCCGCGC
>JAUXXN010000338.1 GCA_030684755.1 Hydrogenophaga sp. | reverse complement strand
GGCTGAGCGCCAGTTGCTTTTGGCCCAATTGGCGCATGAGCGTGGTTTTTTCTTCCACCACAATCAACTCGCCTTGGCGAATCACGCCAATGCGGTCGGCCATGTCTTCGGCTTCTTCAATGTAGTGGGTGGTCAAAATGATGGTGGTGCCCGCTTCACGCAGCGCCCGTACCATGCGCCACATGTCGTGTCGCAATTCAACGTCCACACCCGCGCTGGGTTCGTCCAGAAACAAAATTTTCGGCTCGTGCGACAGCGCTTTGGCAATCAGCACGCGGCGTTTCATGCCGCCCGAGAGCGCCAAAATTTTGGTGTCTTTCTTGTCCCAGAGCGACAGGTCTTTTAAAACCTTTTCGATGTACGCCGGGTTGGGCGGCTTGCCAAACAGGCCCCGGCTGAAGCTCACCGTGGCCCACACGGTTTCAAACGAGTCTGTGTGCAGCTCTTGCGGCACCAGGCCGATGATGCTGCGCGCAGCGCGGTAGTCGCGCACGGTGTCAAAGCCATCGGCCAGCACCGTGCCTTGGGTGGCGTTGGTCATGCCGCAAATGACGCTGATCAGCGTGGTTTTGCCCGCGCCGTTGGGCCCCAGCAGGGCAAAAATTTCGCCCCGGTGGATGTCTAGGTTGACCTGTTTGAGCGCCTGAAAGCCGCCGGCGTAGGTTTTGCTGACGCCGCGCACACGGACGATGGCGTCGGGTGGCTGGGCGGTGGAGGGGGGTGCGAGAGATGAAAGCATGCCCGTATTGTCCGCCTGTGGCCCCAACCCCGTGGATGCGGCGGCCTTGTGCGTTCAGACCCAGCTGTCTGCTGGGTCAGGGTGCTTCGGTGCCTGCGTGGCCCGCGTGCTCGGCTTTGGCCTGCACCAGCATGCGTTCAAACAGTCCGATGAGCTGCGTTTGTTCTTCGGGTGTGAGGCAACGCATCAACGCTTGGTTGCGCTGTTCCATCAGCGCCATCAGCTTGCGCCACACCGGCTTGCCCTTGGTCGTGAGCGCGAGAATGACGCTGCGCCCGTCCACCAGGTTGTGGGTCTTGATGACCAGCCCTTTGTCCACCAGCGATTGGGCCGCCCGGCTGGCCTGGACTTTGTCCAGGTTGGCCTCAAAGGCCAGTTGGTTCACGGTGATTTGGGGGAACGAGCCAATGGACGCCAGCGCCCGCGATTCCGACAGCGTGAGCCCGCCCTGCGAAAGGTACAGGCTGTGGCTGGCCAGGTCGTTGAGCTTGCTCAGTGTGTTGAGCCGGTAGGTGAAATACCGCTCCAGCTTGGGCGTGGTGTCGGGTGGGGTAGGGCGCATGGTGGGCGTTGCGTGTGGGGTGGCGGGCAGCTGCTGGCCCCAGTTTAATTGATTGTTTGTGCAACCAAAAATGATTTGTTAGGCGTTTTTTCATATTTAAAAAATGGTTGTGCACGCAACTAATTGGTCCTAGAATACAGCGTCAACCACACGGCACGCCCCGTGTGCGATGCCCTTCAGGAGCCCCCGCATGCACCAGCCCACCACCGAACCGCGCCCAAGCATTTACTACACCTACCGGGTGTTCCAGCCCTGGCTGCCCTCGGCCCACCCGCCGCAAAGCCGCCACCCGGTGGCCATTGCCGGATCGGGCCCGGCCGGCATGGTGACGGCGCTGGAGTTGGCGCGCCACGGCGTGCGCAGCGTGGTGCTGACGCCGGAGCTGCAGTTTTCGCAGGGCAGCCGCGCCATTTGTTTCACCCGCCGGTCCATGGAAATCTTGCAGCAGGTGGGCGTGGCCGACCTCATGACCGAGGGCGGCTTGCCCTGGCGCTTTGGCAACTCGTACTACCGGGGCCAGCGCGTGTTCCGCATGGAAGCGCCGCACGACGCCGACGACCGCTTCTTCCCCATCATCAACGTGCAGCAGCAGTACATGGAGGAATACCTGCATGACGCCTGCGCAGCCCACCCGCTGATCGACTTTCGTTGGGGCAACAAGGTGACCCAGGTAACGCAGCGCGACGGCTATGCCGAGGTTCGGGTGGACACGCCCGAGGGCGAATACACGCTACAAGCCGACTGGCTGGTGGCCGCCGACGGGGGGCGCTCACCCATTCGCACCGCCATGAACCTACAGATGGAAGGCGCTTCGTACGAAGGCTTTTTCGTCATTGCCGACATCCAGATCGACCTGCCCCTGCCCACCGAACGGTTGGCGTTTTTTGACCCCGAGTGGAACCCGGGCAACACCATCCTCATGCACCGCGAGCCCCATGGCATCTGGCGGGTGGACTACCAGTTGCCCCCGGGCGAAACGCCGGAAGACGCGCTCAGGCCCGAGTCGCTCAAGGCCCGCATCAACGCGCAGCTGAAGATGATCGGCCACGCGGGCGTGCCGTGGGAAATGGACTGGTGTTCGGTGTATTCGGCCCGCACGCTCACGCTGCCCGACTATGTGCACGGCAGCGTCATCTTCACCGGCGACGCGGCCCACCTGCTGCCCATCTTTGGCGTGCGCGGGGCCAACACCGCGTTTCAAGATGCGCAGTCGCTGGGCTGGCACCTGGCCTATGTGGTCTAGGGCCTGGCCGGGCCGCAGCTGCTGGCCAACCACAGCGCCGAGCGCGTGGGCGCCGCCCGCGAAATCATTGAAGAAGCCGGTAAAAGTGTGCGCTTCATGACGCCGCCCGCCGGTGGCTTTGCGTTGCTGCGCAACGCCGTGCTGTCGCTCTCGCTGCAACACGCGTTTGTGCGTCCGCTCTACCACTGGCGCACCTCACGCCCGCACGAGTACACCCACTCCCGGCTCAACAGCGCAGGCGACGACAACGCCTTGTTCACCAACGGCCCGGCCCACGGCGCACCGCCGCGCAACATTTGTCTGGCCCCCGACGACTACCTGCTGGACCACCTGGGCGGCGGCTTTGACCTGCTGTATTTCACCGAGGCCGACGCCGTGCCCGCCGCGCTGCAAGCCGTGGTGGCCCAAGCCCGCGCCCGGGGTGTGGCGCTGCGCGTGACCGCCGTGGGGGCCAGCCAGCCGGTGGCCGGGGCCGACCAAACCCTGGCCGACGCCGACGGCCACTGCCGCCAGCGCTACGGCGTGCGCACCAGCGGCGCAGCCTACCTGCTGCGCCCCGACCAGCATGTGTGCGCCCGCTGGCTCACGCTGGACGCCACCCGCCTGCAAGCCGCCCTGAACGCGGCCTTGCCCCAGTAACCGCCACGCACACCGGAGACGCCCCATGAACACCCCCGCCGCACTGCCCCATACGCTGCCCATCGAAGGGCTCGAAACCGTGTACGACACCCTGGCCCAGGCCATCGACGAGGCCGGCCCGGAAAAAACCGCGCTGTTTTTGGTCAAACTCGCCCTGCTCAATGCCAACGCGCTGGCCGACGCGGCGCTTTTCCAGCACCATGTGAGGTCTGCTTTGCAAGACCTTTGACCCAGGAGACCCCCATGAAGATCGAACGCATTCACCACGTGGCCTACCGCTGCCGCGACGCCAAAGAAACCGTGGAGTGGTACGTCAAGCACCTGAACATGGACTTTGTGCTGGCCATTGCCGAAAACGAGGTGCCGTCCACCAAGGCGCCCGACCCCTATATGCACGTGTTTCTGGACGCCGGCCAGGGCAATGTGCTGGCGTTTTTTGAACTGCCCAACGCACCCGAGATGGGCCGCGACGAAAACACCCCGGCCTGGGTGCAGCACATCGCTTTCAAGGTGGACAGCATGGCCTCGCTCGAAGCCACCCAGGCCCGCCTGCAAGCCGCCGGTATCGACGTGCTCGGCCCGACCGACCACACCATCTTCAAGTCCATCTACTTCTTCGACCCCAACGGCCACCGCCTGGAACTGTGCGCCGATGTGGGCACGCCCAAAATGCACAGCACCCTGAGCGCGGTGAAATGGGACATGCTCAACGAATGGGCCGCCACCAAGCGCGCACCCCAACACGCCGCCTGGATGCACGACAAGACCCTGCCCGCGCCGCAATAATCTGGCCCACCCCATTCCGCCCTCTGGAAGAACCCGCCCCTATGACCACCCTGAACGAAACCCACGACCCGGCGCTGCGCAGCTGGGTGCCATCGGCCAACACCACAGGCACCGACTTTCCCCTGCAAAACCTGCCCTTTGCCAGTTTTCGGCGCAGCGCTTCCGACGAAGTTTTTCGCGGCGGTGTGGCCATTGGCGACCAGATATTGGACCTGGCCGCTGTGGCGCAAACCAGCGTGTTCACCGGCCTGGCGCTGACTGCCGTGCAGGCCGGCGCGCAAGACAAGCTCAACGCACTGATGGCGCTGGGCGCCCCGGCCTGGAGCGCGCTGCGTCTGGCGCTCTCACGCGCGCTGCGCGAAGGCGCGCCCGAGCAGGCCGCCCTGCAAAGCTGCTTGGTGCCGCAGGCCAGCGCCGAATACGGCGTGCCCGCCCGCATTGGCGACTACACCGACTTCTACACCTCGGTCTACCACGCCACCAACATCGGCAAGCAGTTTCGGCCCGACAACCCGCTGCTGCCCAACTACAAGTGGGTGCCCATTGGCTACCACGGCCGCGCCTCCAGCATCGGCGTGTCGGGCCAGCAGTTTCACCGCCCCAAGGGCCAGACCATGCCACCGGGCGCCACCGTGCCCAGCTTCGGGCCCAGCAAAAAGCTGGACATTGAACTGGAACTGGGCATTTTTGTGGGCAGCGGCAACGCCCTGGGCGAGCCCGTGGCCATGGCCGAGGCCGAAGACCACGTGTTTGGCCTGTGCCTGCTCAACGACTGGTCGGCACGCGATATCCAGGGCTGGGAATACCAGCCGCTGGGGCCGTTTTTGTCCAAAAACTTCGCCACCACCGTGTCGCCCTGGGTGGTCACCCTCGAAGCCCTGGCGCCGTACCGCGTGGCCTTCAACCGCCCCGCCGACGATCCGCAGCCGCTGCCCTACCTGGACAGCCCCGCCAACCGCAGCCAGGGCGCGTTCGACATCCAACTGCAGGTGGGTCTGCAAACGCCGCAGATGCGCGAAGCCGGCCAGCCCGACGCCACCATCTGCCGCACCAGCTACCGCCACGCCTACTGGACGGTGGCCCAGATGGTGACGCACCACACCGTGAACGGCTGCAACCTGCAGCCCGGCGACCTGTTCGGCAGCGGCACGCTGTCAGGCCCCACGCTGGACCAGGCCGGCGCGCTGATCGAGCTGACCACCGGCGGTAAAAACCCGCTCACCCTGTCCAACGGCGAGGTGCGCACCTGGCTGCAAGACGGCGACGCGGTGGTGATTCGCGGCTGGTGCGAGCAAGCCGGTGCGGCGCGCATCGGCTTTGGCGCGTGCGTGGGCACGGTGCTGCCCGCGCGCGGTTGAACCCGCAGGGCGGCCCCGCTTCAGCCGCTGTGGCCAGTGGGTTTTGCCCCTTCCCCCTCTGGGGGAAGGTTGGGATGGGGGCGGTTTTCGGCGCCACCGCACCGCATGTCAGGCCGATGGGTTGCATCCCGGCGCGTTGACTTCCAGCCACGCCAGCGCGTCCACCCGCCAGTGGTGCAGCGCCTCATAAAACCCTTCCCACACGCAGCCGTTGCAGCCGCGTCCGCAGCAGGTGGTGGGCTCGGGTGGCGGCGGGCGCACGGCGGTGTCCAGAGACAGACCGCGCCGCTCGGCCAAGCCGCGCAGGTGCGCAATGAGCGCTTGTGCCGTGGGCAAGTCGCCCAGCGGCAGCAGGCCCGGGTCGTACCGGGTAAAGCGGGGCTGTTCCTTCCCGTCAAACACGCCGCGCTCGGCAAACATGGCCGCCGGGCGTACCCACAAGCCCCAACCGCTGTACAGCGCGCGGTACAGCGTCATGCCTTGCAGCGTTTCGCTGCAGCGCACGGTGTCCAGCACCGCATACCAGCCGCCTTTGTAATGGCGGTACAGCCCCGGAGGCGTGGCGTTGAGCGGGGGCAGGTCGTGGTCGGTGGGGGCGGTCATGGCAAATGGGCGCACTGCTTGGGAATGAAGGCTCGGAGTGTGCCAAAGTGCCGACGCCGGTGGGCATCAGGGGCTGTTGCGCGACGACCGCCGCCGCCACATCAGCCGCTGGCCAGGCGTTTGGAGAGGCCGGGTGGCCTGCAGCGGATCAAAACCATCATCCAGCTTCCCGTCCACCCGCTACAGCGCCGTCGCGCACAAGCCGCCCGTCCACCAGTTCGATCACCCGGTCGCAGCGGGCGGCCAGCCGGGGGTCGTGCGTCACCACCAAGAAAGACGTTTTCAGCTCGGCGTGCATCTGCCGCATCAGCGCGAAGACCTCGTTGGCCGACACGGTGTCTAGGTTGCCGGTGGGCTCGTCGGCAAGCACCAGCGGGGGTTCGAGCACCAGCGCCCGCGCAATGGCCACGCGCTGCTGCATGCCGCCCGACAATTCGCCCGGGCGTTTGTGCATCGCATCGCCCAGACCGACAGCGGCCAGCACGGCCCGCGCCCGTTCGCGCTGGGCGGGTGTGATGCGCCCTTCGCGCATCAGCGCTGGCAAGGTGACGTTTTCCAGCGCGCTGAAGGCGGGCAGCAGGTGGTGGAACTGGAAGATAAAACCCAGCGTGGAACGCCTGCGCAGCGTGAGCGCGGCGTCATCGAGGCCGCTCACCTCTTCGCCGTCGATGCGGTAACTGCCCGCCGTCATGTGTTCGAGCAGGCCCAAGATGTTCAGCAGCGTGCTCTTGCCCGAGCCGGATGGGCCGATCAGGGCCACGAACTCGCCCCGACCGATGCTCAGCGACACACCGTGCAGCACTTCGGCCTCGTTGGGCAGGCCGATGTTGTAGCGCTTGCGCACGCCGTCCAACTGGAGCAGCGCGGCAGGTGGTGCCAGTGGGTGTGCGTTCATAAGCGGATGGCCTCCGCTGGGTCGAGCTTCGCGGCGCTGCGCGCGGGTGCCACCGCAGCGAGCACGCCGCACACCGTGGCGATGGCTGCGATGCGCAGCGCCAACGCGGGCTCCAGCGTGATGTTGAACAGCGGCAGGCCATCGGCACCGCGCACAAAGTGTGTGAAAACCCCAATCAGCAGCACCGCGAGCAGCACGCCCAGCACCGAGCCCAGCGCACCGACGATGGCACCTTGCAACAAGAAAATGCGCAGCACCTGGCCCTGGGTGGCGCCCATCGCCCGCAAGATGCCGATTTCGCGCCGCTTCTGCACGACAGACACCACCAACACGCTGGCAATGCCCAGCACCACAACGACCATCACCACGCCACGGATCACCGCCGTGCTGACCGACTGCGCGTTCAGCGCCGACACCAGCTGCGCGTTGGCCTGTTGCCAGCTCTCGGCCTTGTAGGGCCAGCGTGCGCCGAGGTCGTTTGCCAAGGTCTGGGCCGACCAGATGTCCACCAGCGTCAGGTCCAAACTGGTGGCACCGCCGGGCAGGTTGGCCAGGCTCTGCGCCGTGCGCAGCGGCACGATCACCGTGCGCCGGTTCAGATCGCGCACACCCAAATCCACCAACGCGGTGACGCGCAGCGAGTCGGTCACACCGCCCGTGACGATGCCGATGCGGTCGCCGACGCGCACGCCCAAGTCGTTGGCCAGCTCGCGGCCAATGATGCCCTCGCCGGGCTCCAGCCGCGCCGTGCCGTCAACCACCTTGGCGCGCAGGCTGACGATGCGGTCGTAACGGTCCAGGTCCACACCCAGCAGCGCAATCGCCTTGGACGCCTCGCCCCGCGTCGCCAAACCCGCCGCCGACACCATGGGCGACACCACCGCCACCTCGGGCAGGGCTTCGAGCAGGGGCACGAGCAGTTGCCAGTTGCTGATGGAGCGCGGGCGCTGCGCTCGCGGCTGCGTCTGCACCAGTTCCGTGGTGTCGGCGTTGGCCGGCGCCCGAGCGGTCAGCACCACATCGTCCAGCGGGCTCAGCGTCAGGTGTGCTTGGGCGCCCAGCGTTTTCTCGATGGTGTTCTGTTGCAGCCCGGTGATCAGCGCCGAGATGTAGGCCACCACCGCCACGCCCGCAGCCACACCGATGATGATCAGTACCGTCTGCATGCGCCCCTCGCGCAGGAAGCGGGTGGCAACGCGGCTCTCAAATCCGAGCATCATGGCTGTGCTTTCACCGGGCCATCGCGTTGCATACCGCCAGCGCCCACCCGCACACGCTGACCCGGCAGCGGGGCCGCGCCCACCAGCACCTGTTCGCCCTCGCTCAGCCCCTCCAGCACTTCGGCCGCGTCCAGCGTGCGCAGCCCCAGGCGCACTGGGCGAGCCTGGACGCGCCCGTCACGCACCAGCCAGACGCTGGCGCCCGCTGATGCATCGCCGCGCAGTGCGCCGGTCGGTACCACCAGCGCCCGGTCGCGGCGCGCTGTTTCCACCTCCACCGACAAGGTCATGTCCTCGCGCAAAAAGTCCGGCGTGGGTGGCGGCAGCGAGAACTTGACCTCGATGGCGCCGCGCTGGGCATCCACCAGCGGCGCGATGGACAGCACCTGGGCCGCGAACCGCTGCGCCGGGTAGGCATCGGCCAGCACGCCAGCCGTTTGGCCCGGTTGCAACTGCCCCAGGTAGCGCTCGTCCACCTGTGCCACCAGTTGCAGCGGGCCGTCCAGCGCCAAGCCAATCAGCGCGCGACCGGGCTGCACAATCTGGCCGGGCTCAACCAGGCGCGACAGCACGCGCCCTTGAGCCGGTGCGGTGAGCACCGCTTGGGCCAAGCGCGCCTCGGCGGCGGCTCGGGCGGCGCGGGCCAGCGCCAGCTGCGCATCGGCTTGGGCCACATCCGTGCCCTGCTCGGCGTTGGCGGCGCTCTGCGCACGGGCGGCGTCCAGTTGCGCCTGTGCCACCGCCACGGCGCGGCGCGCCTCATCCAGCCGCGCCAGACTGACAAAGCCCTTGGCCACGAGGTCTTGCGTGCGTTGCAGCTCGGCCAGCGCCGCCACCCGCACCGAATCCGCTTGCGCCACACCGGCCTGCACCGCGCTGCGCCCGCTGCTGCGCAAGCCCGCCAGCCGCGCCACAGCCTGGCGTTCGCTGGCCTGGCTTTGCGCCAGCGCGGCCTGCAATTCATCGCTTTCAAGCCGCACCAACACATCGCCCGCCTGCACCCGCTCGCCCTCGGCCACCGCGACCGACAGCACACGCCCAGTGAGCGTGCTGCCCAGTTCGACACGCGACGAAGTGGCCACACGGGCCGAAAACTGCAGGGTGCGCACCAGCGGTGCCGCCTGAACGCTGAGCGCCGACACCACCGGCGCACGCGTCGCCCACCACCCGGCCAAAGCGGCTAGAAAAGTGACGACCAAAACCACCAAGAAGAGAACAGAACGACGTGACATGGGGGCCATTGTTGCACCCTGGCGGAACGGGCACAGACAGACGCCTGGGCGCGGCCACACCGCTGGCCCAGTGGTGGTGGCCAGCGCGCAGGCCGTGACCCCCGTCCGGGCTGGTGAAGCTGCGCCGTTGCTACCCAGGGCCGCAGCACCGGGCTTGCTCAAGCCAGCAGCGTCGGGTGCGGCAGCATAGGCACCACGCCGGGTTGTCGGCTCGCGCTACCGTGGTCCCAGGCGTCTTGCCAGGCGGGCAGGGTTTGGGCAGGCGCTGGCCCCAGCCCGCGCACCACGCAGCCACCCGCAGCACCGGCTGCGGCCACGGCTTGCAGTTGTGCGGGCGCCAGAATGCCGCCAATGCCCACCACCGGCGCGGGGGCTATGTGCGCCCACCAGGCCAGGTTGTCCAGGCCTTGCGGCAGCCACGGCATGTCTTTGGTGGTGGTGGGCCACACGGGGCCGCAGGCGATCAGGTCGGGTGCCATGGCCGCCGCGCGGCACAGTTCCCACAGGCTGTGCGAGCTCAGCCCGAGCGTCACGCCTTGCGCGCGTGCCGCTTGCAGTTGCGCATGGTCTTGCGGGGTGAGGGCGAGCAGATCTTCTTGCCCCAGGTGCAGGGCGCGGGCACCGGCTTGCAGCGCCAGCTGCCAGTGGTCGTTGACGACCAGCACCACACCCGCCGCCTGCGCTGCGCGTTGGCTGCGGGCCACCGCGCCGTGCAGCTGGGCGTGCCAAGCACCATCGGGCAGGCCCGCCGGGCGCTTCATGCGCAGCTGAAGGGTGTCAACCGGGGGCTGCGCTTGCAGCACCGCTTCCACCCGTTCGGCGCTGTCCACGATGGCGTACACACCGGGGTTGCGCCCGCGTGGGCGGGTCTGCCAGGCGGCGGGCTGGGTGTCGTCCAGCGAGAGCTGCGGCAGCAGGCTGGGCTCCAGCGCAAAGCCGCTGCGTGCGATGACCGGCCCCACGCCGCGCCCCACCGCGCGGGCGTGGCGCAGCGCAAAAGTGGCGGCCATTTTGGCCAGCACGGCCGCGTCGGCCAGCACCCAGCCCAGCGCCAGCGCGGCGGCCAGGGCCGACGCAAAGGTGCAGCCGGTGCCGTGGTTGTGTGGCGTGGCCTCGCGCGGCAGGCTGAGCCAGCCCTGTGCCTGCGGTGTGTCCAGCCAGTCCAGCGACAGGCTGGCGTGGTGGCAGAGCCGGGCCGCGTCGCCGCCGGTGATGACCACGGCCCCGCAGCCCAATGCGCGCAGCGCCCGCGCCTGGGCGGGAATGCCCTCGGGCGCGGCGTGGCCCAACAAGGCCACGGCCTCGCTCTGGTTGGGCGTGATCACGGTGGCGCGGGGCAGCAGCAGATCGCGGTAGGCGCCGCGCAGCTCGGCGTTGGCCAGCGCGGCGCCGGTGCTGGCGCGCAGCACCGGGTCCACCACCAGGGCCAGCGGGCCTTGTTCGCGCAGCCGGTCCACGAAGCGGGCCAGCACGCGCACGTTGTCGGCGCTGCCCAGCAGCCCGGTCTTGATCGCGCGCGGCGGCATGTCGGCGGCCAGGGTGTCCAGCTGGGCCTGCAACACGGCGGGCGGCGTGGCCTCGATGTGGGTGACCTCGGTGGTGCTTTGCGCGGTGATGCCGGCCACCACGGTGCAGCAGTGCACACCCAGCGCGTCGGCTGCGCGCTGGTCGGCGGCCAGGCCAGCGCCGCCACCGCTGTCGGTGCCGGCAATGCTCCAGAGGATGGGGGTCATGGTGTGGGTCCAATCAGAAACGGGTGCCCGCTGACCGGGGTCGATGCCACCGCCATGTCTTGCGGTGCCATCACACCGGCCTCAAAGGCCGCACGCCCCGCCGCAACGGCCAGACCAAAGGCGTGCGCCATGCGCGCCGGGTCCACCGCTTGCGCCACCGCCGAGTTCAGCAGCACGGCATCCAAGCCCAGTTCCATCGCGGCGGCGGCGTGGGACGGCGCGCCGATGCCCGCGTCCACCACCAGCGGCACGCCGGGCAAGCGGGCGCGCAGGGTGCGCAGCGCAAACGGGTTGATGAGCCCCTGGCCGGAGCCAATGGGCGCGCCCCAGGGCATGAGCACTTCGCAGCCCGCGTCCAGCAGGCGCTGGCAGGTCACCAGGTCGTCGGTGCAGTAGGGGAACACGGCAAAGCCGTCGCGGGTGAGTTGGGCTGCCGCCTCCACCGTGCCCCAGGGGTCGGGCTGCAGGGTGTGTTCGTCGCCCACCACTTCGAGCTTGATCCAGTGCGTGCCATACAGCTCGCGCGCCATGTGCGCCAGCGTGATGGCCTCGCGCGCGGTGCGGCAGCCGGCGGTGTTGGGCAGCAGCTGCGCGCCGCGCTCT
>JAUXXN010000336.1 GCA_030684755.1 Hydrogenophaga sp. | reverse complement strand
ATGGAAGTCATTAGCCAACTCACGAGGGGTATCTCAAAAATCGGGGGAAGTGGCCGAGCAGGTCATCACTCAAGCCTATGTGAAGCGTTTCAACCGGGAGTTGCGAGCCTTGGGCGCCACCCGCATCAAGGTTGAACTGGTCAAAACAAAAGCGGAGAAGGGCAAAGTGCTTCACCGCCTGCAGCTCAAAGGCGTTATCGGCAAGCAGACCATCGACGCCGTGTTGAGCGAGGGGGAAAGACGAGTCGTTGCACTCGCGGCTTTCCTTGCCGATCTGACTGAAAAGCCAAACAACGCCCCGTTCATTTTTGACGACCCCATCTCGTCCCTCGATCAGGCATGGGAGGAGCGGGCCATTGAGCGGCTGGTTCAGCTCAGTGAATCGCGTCAGGTGATCGTATTCACTCATCGTCTCAGCTTCATGGGACTCATCGGTGAGAAGGCAAAAGACGTGGCCTCGATCCACATCCGACAGGAGGTCTGGGGTGCCGGTGAGTCTGGTGATGTGCCTTTGTCAGGCAAGAAGCCTGAAGCCGGCCTCAATGATCTGCGAAACACCAGACTCAACCAAGCTCGAAAAGTGCTTCAAACGGAAGGCGGCGAGGCGTACTACCCATTGGGGAAGGCCATCTGCAGCGACTTCAGAATACTGCTGGAGAGAATGGTCGAGTTCGTGCTGTTGGCAGATGTCATCCAGCGACATAGACGTGCAGTCAACACACAAGGCAAGATCCAACACTTGGCCAAGATCAGCCCTGCAGATTGCCAGTTGATGGAAGAGTTGATGTCGAAATACTCACGGTATGAACATAGCCAGTCCAGCGAGGCACCTGTGGAACTACCGACCCCTGATGAGCTTGGGGAAGACATCGATCGATTGATCGTTTGGCACGGTGAATTCACCAAGCGACCAGTTGAGGTGATCTAGTCATGTCCGAGGCCATTCCATCAACAAGAGGGACGCGAAGCCGCGTCGCCAGCACATCACCGGTTAACCCAAGCCGGTGGCGGCAGGTACACCGCATGAAACGACAACCTCAGCGGGCCAGCTTGATGTGCGCGAACCGCGTGCGGGGTTGCTGCAACCGCTTCTCCAGCTCGACAACACTTTGGCCTGTTTCCAATGCAGTGGAGCTGGCCACTGCACGCATCACGGCCTTTCGGCTGGGTTTCTTTGGTTGCAGTGTTGGTGTTTTGCGCATGTGGCGAGCGTCTGGTTTGACCATTGGCAGCGTGTTGAATTTTGATGCACCCAAGCCATGGGGCAATGGACATGACTGAAACAGAACTCCTTCAACTGCTGGCCCGTGGCGAAGACAGCCGCCACCAGTTCAAACGCGACGCCACCAACGCCGACAGCCTGGCCGCTGAACTGGCGGCGCTGGCCAACAGCGGGGGTGGTTGTGTGTTGCTGGGTGTGGCGGACGATGGTTCGGTGCTGGGGCTGGACGCCGCAGCCGTGCGGCGGCTGAACCAGTTGCTCAGCAACGCGGCCAGCCAGCATGTGCGCCCGCCGCTGAGCCCGGTGAGCCACAACGTGTTGACCGCGTAGGGGCTGGTGGTGGTGGTGACCGTGCCCGATGGCCTGAACAAACCCTACATGGACTTGCAGGGCCGGGTGTGGGTGAAGAGCGGGGCCGACAAGCGCCATGTGACGGCACGCGAGGAAATGCAGCGCATGTTTCAGCGCGCCGGGCTGTTGCAGGCCGACCAAGTGCCGGTGCGCAACGCCACGGCGGCGGACATTGATGAGCGAGCCTTTGGCCGCTACTTCGAGCGCCGCTACGGCCAAAGCCTGGACGCGGCGGGCTTGCCCGTGGTGCAGCTGATGGAGAACCTGCAACTGGCGCAAGACGGCGTGCCCAACTTGGCCGGGCTGCTGCTGTTTGGCAAGCAGCCGCAGCGGCTGTTGCAGGTGTGCCAGATCGGCGCGGTGTGGTTCCCGGGCACTTTTTTGGGCGACACGCGTTACCTGGACAGCGAGAACATCGACGGCACGCTGGAAGAGCAGTTTCAGCGCGGCATGGCCTTCATCAAGCGCAGCCTGCACCGGGTGCAGGCGGGGCGTGGCTTCAACACGCTGGGGCAGTTGGAGGTGCCAGAAGGCGCTGGGAGCGTGGCCGCAGATGGATTTGGTGGACGAGCGCGAGGCGAACCAGTTTCGGGCGGTGGTGTGGAGGGTCACCCCCGAAGTCGCACCCGAAGTTACCCCCGAAGTGAGCGACCCATTCACCCCGCAAGCTACCGGGCAAGTCACCGGGCAAGTCACCGGGCAAGTTCGAGGGTTGCTCGCCGTTATGGTGGCCGAGCACAGCCGCAGCGAACTGCAGGCGCTGCTGGGGCTCAAGCACCGTGACAGTTTTATGACCAGCTATCTGCAACCAGCGCTGGCTGCGGGCTGGGTTGAAATGACCATTCCCGATAAGCCGCAAAGCAGCAAACAAAGATATCGGCTGACGCCAGCAGGCAAAATCACCCTCACCAGCCTCAACAAGGACACACCATGAAGCCCAAAAATCAGTTTTCTGAAAAGGCCCTGGAGTCTCTGGAATCCCGCATTCCACAGATGGCGCAGGCGGCGTTTTCGCAAGCGCATTTAAAGGCTCTGGCCGTGAGCGGCAAGGTGTTGCAGGTGTCTGGGGGGCGCTTGGTGGAGCTCAGCGCTGAAGGCTCGGTGCGTGTGATCAAGTCGGTTGAGCCATCGTTTCGGGTGCAGGCAGGCGTCAAGCGGGTTCGCAAGGTGACACGCGCATGAGCGTCAGCCAACCCAGACTGCGTGTGTTTGCTGGCCCCAACGGGTCTGGCAAAAGCACGCTCAAAGAGGTGTTGCCTGAGAGCTTGTTGGGCGTCTATGTCAATGCCGATGACATTGAAAAACTCATCCGCGCCGATGGCTATCTCTCGCTGGGTGAGTTTTCGATTGAAGCCACGGCAGCGGAATTGAGCGAATTTTTGGCGCAGTCCACGTTGCTGCGGTCTCATGGTTAGCTGGCCGAATCTGGCCGCATGGTGCTTCAATGCGGTCGCGTGGTGTTTCAGGCCTTGGCTGTCAATTCTTATCATGCGTCGGTCTTGGCTGACTTTATTCGTCACAAGCTGCTGAATGATGGAACTTCGTTCACTTTCGAGACGGTGATGTCATCGCAGGACAAGGTGGACTTTTTGTGCAAAGCGCAGAAGTCAGGCTTTCGCACCTATCTGTATTTCGTGGCCACAGAGGACCCCGACATCAATGTGTCACGGGTGCAGCACCGCGTGGCGACGGGTGGGCACCCGGTGCCGAAAGACAAAATCATCAGCCGTTATCACCGCTCCCTGGCCTTGCTCAGTCAGGCTGTGGCCT
>JAUXXN010000327.1 GCA_030684755.1 Hydrogenophaga sp. | reverse complement strand
GCAGGGCTACCGGCGCGTTGAAGCGGTCCAGAAATGGGTGCAAAGCCAGGTCACGTTCCAGTCCAACACCAGCAATTCCATGACCTCTGCGCTGGACACGCTGAACGACCACAAGGGCGTGTGCCGCGACTTCGCCCACCTCATGATCACCATGTGCCGCGCGCTGAACATTCCGGCGCGCTTCACCACCGCCATCGACTACGGCGCCGACCCCGCCCTGGGCCCGACCGACTTTCATGCCTATGTCGAGGTCTACCTGGGCCACCGCTGGTACACCTTCGACCCTTCGGGCACCGCCATCCCCATGGGTTTTGTGCGCATTGGCACTGGGCGCGACGCCGCCGATGCCTCTTTTGCCACCATCTTCGGCCCCGTGGTGGCGCAAGCGCCCCGCATCGACATTTCAGCCCAAGTCAACCCGCAAAACGGCTGGCAGCTGCCCGTGCGGCGTGAGGAAGGCCTGTCGACCGATTCGGCCTTCACCTGGAACATGGTGGATGTGATCCGTTGAGGGTCATGGCACCGTTTGACCGCCGCTTTGGCGCCCCCGTTCGGGCCAAGGGGCTGCGGCCTGTGGCCTAATAGGGGGGTTTTCAACCAATTTCTCTCTGGAACCGACATGGGCAACAAAATCGTCACCGAAGCCGACCGCAAAGCTACTCCCCGTCCCACGCCTGTCGATGGCGTTTCGCTCCACACCCCTGGCCGTGGCCAGCGCGTGAGCCTGGAGCGTGGCGTGGCGACGCGCAGCAAGAAGAACCCAGGCAAGCGCTCCAAAAAAGGCGGCTGACCGGTTGCTGGCCTATGCGGGCCAGCCCCATGCAAAAAGCCCGCGAAAGCGGGCTTTTTGCATGGGGGCTCCGCTTGTGGGCGCTGGGCTGTCAGGCCGAGCGTTGAAACGTCAGAAACCGTCCCTTGTAAGCTGCGCCGTTTTCCATCAACCGATCGGCTGCACGCATGTCCAGCGTGAAGCCCAGGATGTGCATCTCACGCCCAAAAGCGGCGCGGTTGCCTCGGTCCGGGTCC
>JAUXXN010000323.1 GCA_030684755.1 Hydrogenophaga sp. | reverse complement strand
CCGCACGCGATGCGCAAGGGTTCTTGGCTGCAGGTCTATGCACCGATGCAGAACGAGAACGTTTATACCAACCTCTGGACCGGGCCTTTCTACGGTTTCTCCCGGTTGTTAGAGACGATTGCCTTGACGGAGTCGCCGCGCCGCCTCAAGGCCGTGAACCTTTACTACCACACCTACCTGTTTTCCAAACCGGCGGGTGTGGCCTCGGCCCACCTGCTTTACGGCTGGTTGGAGACCGAGCACGCAGCCGGTCGGCTCAGCTTGGTGCATGCCACCGACTACGCGCAACGGGTGATTGATGCGAGGCGAAGCACCGCTGCACGCGCGGTGGATGGCTCGGGCTGGCAACTGCGTTCCGCTGGCGAGTTGCGGCAGTGGCGGCAGGCTGGGTTGGCGCCCGAGCCCCAGGTGGACCCCGCATTGGGCTTGGTTGGTCACCTGTCGCAGGCTGGGGTGCGCTACCTGCATTTGGGCACAGCCGAAGCTTCGCTGCGGCCCACCGCCCGCGCTGTTCTTGTGCCGCGTTTGGTTTCGGCCAACACCGAGGTGCGTTCATTGAAGCGCCTGAACCCCGAAACTTGGCGGCTCGCCTTCGAGGCTCTGATGCCGCTGCAGTCTGTGTGGTGGTTGCCACCGGGCTGCCGTTTAGAAGTGGCTGCACCGTTGATTGTCGAACCGTTGCCTGATGGTTTCTGGCGTGTGCGTGACCGTGTGCAACCTGTGAATCAAGCTTATGAAGCAGCCCGGTCGCACGCCGTCGATCTCCGTTGCGCCGGGTGACCCGGTCCGGCTCAAGCCGGTGCCGTTGGTCGCGTGGGTGGGTCTGATGCTGGCATCGGTTTCCGCCTTGGTGTTGGTGTTTCCCAAAGGTACGCTTCAGGACTACATTCGGCGCGAGGCCGCCGCCGGGCGGGCCACGCTGGTGTTGGAGTACCTGCGGGTGCTGATTCCGACCGAACCTGATAATTGGGAGCTGCACCTGTTGCTGGCTGAGCGACAGACGATGGAACTGCAATGGGACGAGGCAGGCCGTGCTTTGGCGCTGGCAGCTCGGCTGGCTCCATCAGATCCCGCGGTGCGGGCCAGGCTGGCCGCTTTGGATGCACAGATATGGCGTGGCCGCCTCAAGGCCGCTCGTGAGGCTGTTGCCAGAGGCGAGGCGGGTGCATTGCAAGCGCTGATCGCGCCACGCAGCGAAGCCTTGCTACAGGCGCTGGATCGGGCGCAGACCTGGGCGGCATGGCTAGCCGCACGGCAGGCCTTGCGCACAGCATTGGCCGAGACAGAGGCCGACTTGCCCGAGCTGGCCGCCGGGTGGCGCTTGGCTCTTGCCGAGGTGGCGCCACGCTTGCTCAAACTGCAGTTTGTAGGGGCGGACGACGCGTCCGAGGCCGCGCGATTGGCTTTGTCTGAGGGCTACCCGGGCATCGCAGCCGAGCTCTTTGCGCGTGCGCTCGCTTTGTGCGGCCCGCAGGCCTCTTGTCTGGTGCATTGGCGCGCCGCAGTGGCCAACCGACTGGCCAGCGGAATGCCGCAGACGGCTTGGCCCTGGGCACGTGAGATTCTGGTTGAACCCGATGCCTACGGTGAACCCAACTTGGGCTGGGAACTGGCACGAGTGG
The DNA here is from genome assembly GCA_030684755.1 of Hydrogenophaga sp. GTDB lineage: Bacteria > Pseudomonadota > Gammaproteobacteria > Burkholderiales > Burkholderiaceae_C > Hydrogenophaga. The sequence continues at coordinate 3 of JAUXXN010000323.1, read as the reverse complement.
CCG
>JAUXXN010000321.1 GCA_030684755.1 Hydrogenophaga sp. | reverse complement strand
AAAAGGTGTTCGACGCGCTCAAAATCACACCCGAAGAAGCGCAAGTCAAGTTCGGCTTCTTGCTCGACGCACTGCAATACGGCGCCCCGCCGCACGGTGGCCTGGCTTTCGGCCTGGACCGCATCGTCACGCTCATGACCGGCGCCGACTCGATCCGCGACGTGATCGCCTTCCCCAAGACCCAGCGCGCCCAGTGTCTGCTGACGCAAGCGCCTAGCCTGGTGGATGAAAAACAGCTGCGCGAGCTGCATATCAAGTTGCGCAACTTGGACCTGACCAAAACGCCCTGAAACTTTCGCTCTGCATGCTGGTCTCACCCAGAGTCTCTTCCACCTTCATAAACCCTGAAACCTGAATAGGAGCCCTGCATGAACAGCGTCGATACAGACACCCAAGCCACCAAAGAACGATTGGTCAGCGATCTGCAAAAGGTCATTGCCGACGCCGAAGAGCTGATGCAGGCCACCGCCCACCAGACCGAGGGCAAGGTGGTTGAGTTGCGCGAGCGCATCTCCGAAAACCTGCGCAACGCCCGCCACAAGCTGGTGGACGTGGAAATTAGCGTCAAAGAAAAGACCAAAGAAGTGGCCCGAGCCACCGACGACTATGTGCATGAGCACCCCTGGCGCGCTATTGGAACGGCTGCGGGCGTTGGCCTGGTCATCGGTTTGCTGATCGGTCGCCGCTGACCAGCGCGGCAGCCATGGCCTCGCCGCAACGTTTCTCATCGTCCGTCAGAGGGCTGGCCGCCACCGTGCTGGAGCTGTTTCAGGTTCGCTTGGAACTGCTCAGTGTGGAAGCTCAAGAAGAGGTTCTGCGGATCGGTGCCCTGCTGGTCTACGGCGCCATGGCGGTCACGTTGCTTGGTCTTGGCCTGTGCTTTTTGGCCATGCTGATCACCGTGGCCCTGTGGGACAGCCACCGCCTGCTGCCCTTGGCGGTGTTCGCTGTGCTGTTTTTGGCGTTGGGGGCTTTGGCGGCCTACCAAGCCCGCCAGCGCTTACTGAGCCAGTCGCGCCTGTTTTCGGCCAGCGTTGACGAAATCAAACGCGATCTGGAGGCGCTTCGGCCATGAGTCTGAACCAACGCGGCGCCGAACTGGCACAGCGGCGCCAACAGCTTGTGGTGCGTTCTGGGCAACTGCGACAGCAGGCCGCAAACCAGGCCGTCGCACTGCATTCGGTCCTGTCGTGGGTGGATCGCTTACAAACCGCGTGGCGCTGGTTGCAGACAAACCCCTTACCAGTGATGGGTGGTGTGTTCGGGCTGGCGCTCTGGCGTCCGCGTCGGGCGCTGCACTGGGCCTGGCGGGCCTGGTCGGGATGGCAGTGGCTACAACGGCAGCGCGCGGGTCGACAGGCTGAGGCCAGGTTTTTTTGATTGTCGCCACCTACCAGCTCAAGCGCATCGACGCCGATTCCTTCTCCGACGAATGACCCCCAGTTTCAAAATTCCGCAATCGGTGCTGGTGGTCATCCACACCCCGGCGCTGGAGGTGCTGCTGATCGAGCGGGCCGATGCCCCGGGTTTCTGGCAATCCGTAACAGGTTCTAAAGATACCGAGGATGAGGCGTTTGCAACCACCGCCGCGCGCGAGGTGTTCGAGGAAACTGGGCTTGACACCCGCGCACCAGGCCATGTGTTGACCGACTGGGGTCTGGAAAATGTGTACGAAATTTACCCGCACTGGCGCCACCGCTACGCACCCGGTGTGACCCGCAACACCGAGCGGCTGTTTGGGTTGTGCATTCCGCAGCCGCTGCCCGTCAGTTTGAGCCCACGCGAACACCGGGCGCAGGTTTGGTTGCCTTGGGCAGAGGCGGCTGAGCGGTGTTTTTCGCCGTCCAATGCTGAGGCTGTTCTGCAACTGCCGCACCGGCGATTGCTCTGAATGGCCGTCCGGTAGACCGTCACCTTTGGTGGCATGATTTGCGCATGAGCATCGTTCGTGTCGCTACCTACAACATCCACAAAGGCGTGCAAGGCCTGGGCCCTGCGCGTCGGCTGGAAATCCACAACTTGGCCCATGCGGTGGAGCAATTTGACGCCGACATTGTGTGCCTGCAAGAGGTGCGAAGTCACAACCGCAAGCTGGAAAAGCAGTTCACCCGCTGGCCCGATCTGGACCAAGCGAATTACCTCACGCCCGACGGCTACGAGGCGGTTTACCGCACCAACGCGGTGACGCGCCATGGCGAGCATGGCAACGCGCTCCTGTCGCGCTGGCCGGTGCTGGGCAGCAAACATTCTGATGTGTCCGACCATCGGTTTGAGCAGCGCGGGCTGCTGCATGTGCAGCTGCTGGTGGAGGGGGTGTCTGTGCATGTGGTGGTGGTGCACCTGGGGCTGATCCATGCCGGACGCGAACGGCAGGTGCAGCGCCTGGGTCAGTACATTGCCACCGAGTTACCAGCCGATGCGCCGTTGATTGTGGCTGGTGATTTCAACGACTGGGGTGCGCAGTTGCTCAAGCCCATGGCTGCTCTGGACTTGCGCACCTTTGACGGCATTCGCTTGCCTACTTTTCCATCGCGTTTGCCGCTGTTGCACCTGGACCGCATTTTTGTGAGGGGGCTCAAACCCGTGTCGGCCCATGTGCCCCACGGGCGCGCCTGGACGCGCATGTCGGACCATTTGCCGCTCATCGCCGAGCTGGAGTTGTGAGCGAAGGCGTCCAGCAGCAGCCCGACAGGCCCCGGCGGCGGGGCGCTGGCGCCATGAAGGGCGGACACCAGTTGGTCTTGCTGCAAAACGGCGCAGCGCTGTTCCCTGCTTTGGTGGAGGCCATGGACGCGGCGCGTTCGGTGGTGCATCTGGAAACCTATATTTTTGAGTTCGCCGGTTCGGCGCTGAGCGTGGCTGAGGCGTTGGAGCGTGCGGCACTGCGCGGCGTGGTGGTGCGGCTGGTGATCGACGGGGTAGGCACGCCGAGCATGCCAGCCGAGTGGGAGCAGCGTTTTGCCGCAGCGGGCGTGCGCTGGCGGGTGTACGCGCCGTTGGGTCGTCTGGGGCTGCTGTTGCCCAGCCGCTGGCGGCGTTTGCACCGCAAGCTGTGCGTGGTAGACGGCACGGTGGGGTTTTGCGGCGGCATCAACCTCATTGACGACCAAGACGATGTGGCGCTGGGCCGCTTGCTCGCGCCCCGGCTGGACTTTTCGTTGCGCGTGGCGGGGCCGCTGGTGGACGACATGGTGGACACCATGGACCAGTTGTGGTGGCGTTTGCAGGCGGTGCGCAAGGCGCGCCAGCGCGAATTTGGTGCTGCTTGGCAGGCCTTGCGCGCCACCCGACCGGTGGGTGATTTTTCACGCTTGTTGGCTTCCTTCGAGGCTCGCACAGGTTTGGATTTCCCAGGCGCTGCGCCCTGGGATGCCGATGAAACCGGGCCGGCCCCCTTGGGTGTGGACGGAGCACGCGCTGCTTTGCTGTTGCGCGACAACGTGAGCCACCGCCACGACATTGAGCGGGCGTATCTGAAAGCCATTGGCGAGGCCCGGCACGACATCGTGATCGCCAACGCCTACTTCATTCCCGGACGCAAGCTGCGGCGGGCGCTCACGCTGGCGGTGGGGCGCGGTGTGCGGGTGCGTTTGCTGTTGCAGGGCAAGTACGAGCATTTTTTCCAGTACCGCGCGGCACGCCCGGTGTACCAAACCTTGCTGAATGCGGGCATCGAAATCCATGAGTACGCACCCAGTGCGCTGCACGCCAAGGTGGCGGTGCTGGACCACCGCTGGGCCACGGTGGGTTCCACCAACCTAGACCCTTTGTCGATGCTGCTGGCGCGTGAGGCCAACGTCATGACCACCGACCGCCGTTTTGCAGCGCTGCTGCACGGTTGCCTAGACGACCTGGTGACTCAAAGCGGGTACCAACTGCATGCCCACATCCTGAGTCAGCGTCCGTGGTACCAGCGCATGCTGGACCGTGTGGCCTTTGTCACCATGCGCGCGGTTTTGTTCATCACCGGGCACCGTTACTGAGGGCAACGTTGGGCAGGAGGCGTGGCTTTGTTGGTCGTGCACCTTGCAAAACCCCAGAGTTTTTCGAGATATTTGGGCTGTGCGGTGCATGCAAAGGTGCGGTGTTAGCATGCCCTATGTTCACGAAAACCGAATCTGACATGACTCCAGCCCTACCTTACGACGACCAAGGCGTACCTGTGTCGGTCAAAATTCGAGAGCGCGTCAAAGCCGCACGGCAGCGCTTCCATTCCAACGACAACATCGCCGATTTCATCCAGCCAGGCGAATTGGATAAGTTGCTGGACGAGGTGGCCGGCAAAATGCAGGGCGTGCTGGAAAGCTTGGTCATTGACCTGGACAACGACCACAACACCGGCGATACAGCACGCCGCGTGGCCAAGATGTACATCAAAGAGGTGTTTAATGGCCGTTATGTCAAAGGCCCGGCAGTCACCGAATTCCCCAACGCCGAGCACTTGAACGAGCTCATGATCGTGGGCCCCATTACCGTGCGCAGTGCTTGCAGCCACCATTTTTGCCCAGTGATCGGGCGTATTTGGATTGGCGTTATGCCCAACGAACACACCAACGTGATCGGCCTGTCGAAATACGCACGCTTGGCCGAATGGATCATGGGCCGCCCGCAAATCCAGGAAGAAGCCGTGGTGCAGCTGGCCGACCTGATCCAAGAAAAAACCCAGCCCGATGGCCTGGCTCTGGTCATGGAGGCCAGCCACTATTGCATGGCTTGGCGCGGCGTGAAAGACATGGACAGCAAAATGATCAACTCGGTCATGCGCGGTGTGTTTCTGAAAGATTCCAATTTGCGGCGAGAATTTTTGTCCCTGATTCCCCGCTGAGCCCGCCACCAGCGCCATGTTCAGCCCTGCGTTGTCACCTATTTCAAAAAAAGGCCCCCATGCTTGTACGCCTGCTTTACGTCAGTCGCGCGGTCGATAAAGACAGCGCCCGCGTTATCGAATCCATTCTTGAATCGTCCCGCGCGCACAACATCGGCAACGGCATTACCGGCGTGCTGTGCTACGGTGGCGGCGTGTTTTTGCAAGCCATTGAAGGGGGTCGCACAGCGGTCAATACCCTGTACAACCACATCGTGGCCGACAAGCGCCACACCGATGCGGTGCTGCTGCACTACGAAGAAATCACCGAGCGGCGCTTTGGCGGCTGGACCATGGGGCAGGTCAACCTGTCCAAGCTCAACACCTCTATCGTGCTGAAGTACTCCGAGCGGCCCGAGTTCGATCCCTACGCTGTGTCTGGCAAGGTGTCTCTGGCGCTGCTGGAGGAGTTGATGGCCACGGCCAGCATCATCGGTCGCGCTTGATGGACGGTGTTCACCGCGTCCACGACCGACCTGCAACCATCGGCTGACAGGGCGTGACCACCACCCTGTTGGGTTGCGACTTCACCAGTGCGCCCAGCCGCCGCAAACCCATTACCCTCGCGGTGGGGCATGCTGACCGGGGGCGCGTGGTGTTGGTCGGTATAGAGCGCTTGGAGACCTTGGCCGACTGGAGCGGCCGCCTGGGCCGGAGCGAAGCTTGGGTGGGTGGCTTCGACCTGCCTTTCGGGTTGCCACGCGAGTTGGTGACCACACTGGGCTGGCCCACCGACTGGCGTGCCTGCATGGCCCATTACGCCAGTCTGGACCGAGCCACCATCCGCGATGCCTTTGCTGCCTTCTGCGACGCGCGCCCTGCGGGGGGCAAGTTCGCCCACCGCGCCACCGACGGTCCGGCGGGCTCCAGCCCCAGCATGAAATGGGTCAATCCACCGGTGGCGTTCATGTTGCATGCGGGGGTGCCGCGCCTGATCGGTGCCGGCGTCACACTGCCGGGTCTGAACGCCGGCGATCCGAACCGGATTGCCCTAGAGGCTTACCCTGGTCTGCTGGCGCGCAGCGTGCTGGGCAACACCTCTTACAAAAGCGACGACAAAGCGCGCCAGACCCCCGATCGGCTGATCGCCCGTAAGACCCTCGTCAACGCGCTGGAAAGTGGCTTGGCACCGCTGCTGCACGCCGCACAACTGCGCCTCAAACTCAGCCACGCGCAGCGCGATGCGTTGGCCGATGACCCCAGCGGGGACAGCTTGGACGCCGTGCTTTGTCTGTTGCAAGCCGCCTGGGCGCAGGTTCAACACGGCGCCGGGCACCCGTGTTGGGGGCTGCCAGACTTTGATCCCCTGGAAGGCTGGATCGTGTCAGCCTGATCGGCCGCTTTGGTGCATCATGGGCCACGGTAGGGCGTCCGGGTCTTTTCGGGCTCGGGTTGCACTTCCAATGATGGAATGGACAATCTCATGAATGCAATCAAACTGGCCGGCATCCTGTGCATCGCGGCCGGTGTGGCCGGGCTGCTGTATGGCAGCTTCAGCTACACGAAAGACACCGAGGTGATCAAGCTCGGGCCGGTGGAGCTGTCCGTGAAAGAAAAGGAAACGGTCAACGTGCCCATGTGGGTGGGCGTGGGCGCGATCGTGGTGGGTGGCGCTTTGCTGCTCGTCGGCGCAAAAAAAAGCTGAGCGGAAAGACTGGCCGACAACCACTGGTCGCGTGGAGGTCTGACCTGCATCAAGCACGCAACCACCGCCATCAGCGACACTGCGCCGTTGTGGCCGCGCTGCGTTGGCCCATTTTTTGATTCGGTGCCCGCCTGTGTCCACTTGGTTGTCGCGTTTTCGATCCGTTCCTGTTCCCATGGCGGGCCAGGCCGCTGTACCGCCCAGCCGCCACAAACCGCACGAAGACATACAGGCCCTGCTCACGGGCACGTTGTTTGTGGCGCTGGGGGTGGTGATGTTTCGCCACACCGGCCTGATCACCGGCGGCACGGCGGGACTGGCATTTCTGCTGCACTACGCCACGGGCTGGAACTTCAGTTTGGTGTTTTTCGCCATCAACCTGCCGTTTTACGGCTTGGCTTTCCAGCGAATGGGATGGGTGTTCACCCTCAAAACCTTTGCCGCCGTGGCTTTGCTGGCGCTCTTTGTGCAGTGGGTGCCCCATGGCCTCACTTTTGGTGTGCTGTCCACCGGCTTTGCGGCGGTGGCCGGTGGCCTGCTCATGGGGGCCGGCATGCTGATGCTGTTTCGCCACCGCGCCAGCTTGGGTGGTTTTAACGTGTTGGTGTTGTACCTGCAAGAGCGTTTTGGCTGGCGCGCTGGCCACGTGCAAATGGCGTTCGATTGCGCCATTGTGTTGGCCGCCACGGCCGTGGTGGACTGGACGCAGATACTCTGGTCGGTGCTGGGTGCAGTGGTGCTCAACATGACGCTGGCGATCAACCACCGCCCGGGGCGTTACATGGCGGTGTGAGTGGTGTGACGGGGTGTCTGTGTTGACTGGGGCAACTGTTGTCGCAAGCCGGAACTGGCAGACTCCCGGTATGTTTTTTTTCAAATCTGTCGACAGCGGGTGTCTGTATCACGGGGTTGTGTTGCTTGGGTTGGCCTGTGTGCTGGCCGGGCCTGCCACAGCCTGGGCACAGCCCGACGCGCAGGCACAGAGCCAGAGCGTGACGTTGTCTGCTGAACACACGTCACTGCCGCTGACCTACACCGCCCGCGTCACCCGCGTGTCTGATGGCGACACGTTGTGGGTCAAGCCGTTGGCGGGTGGCCGTTACCAGAAGTTGCGGTTGGACGGCGTGGATGCGCCCGAGATATGCCAGAGCGGCGGCCCAGCCGCCCGCGAGGCACTGGCTTCGCGCGTACTGGACCAGGTGGTGACAGTGCGCGTGCGCGCCTTGGACAGCTATGGCCGGGGCTTGGCGAAGGTCAGCGTCGGTGGTGAAGACCTGGCGGCAGCCTTGGTGCGTGGGGGTCATGCCTGGTCATCGCGTTGGCGGCGCAGCCAAGGGCCTTACGCGGCCGAAGAGGCACAGGCACGCGCTGAGCGCAAAGGCATTTTTGGGTTGGACGGCGCAGAAATGCCGCACGAATTTAGGCGCAGGCATGGACCATGCCCCATGCCTTGAAGTGCACAGCTTGCGGCTTGGGTTTCAGGCGCGCGGCTTACCGCACACCGCACAGTGCGGGTTTTGCGGCAGAGCAATTTCGTTGAACGCCATGTCGCGCCCGTCCAGCATCAGCAGGCGCCCGGTCAGGCGAGAGCCCAGACCGGTCAGCAGCTTCAGCGCTTCGGCGGCCTGCATGGTGCCCACTATGCCCACCAGCGGCGCAAACACACCCATGGTGGCGCAGCGGGTTTCTTCCACGCCGCTGTCTTCGGGGAACACGCAGGCGTAACACGGGTTGCCTGGCATCCGGGCATCGAAGACACTGAGCTGGCCGTCCATGCGGATGGCTGCGCCCGACACCAGCGGCTTGTCGTGCTGGACGCAGGCGCGGTTGATGGCGTGGCGGGTAGCAAAGTTGTCGGTGCAGTCCAGCACCACATCGGCTTGTGCCACCAGGCTGTTCAGCAGTTGCGCGTCGGCCCGCTGAACCACTGGGGTGACGATCACGTCGGGGTTGATGGCCGCAACCGCCCGCTGCACCGACTGGGCCTTGGGCATGCCCACCCGCGCCAAGTTGTGGGCAATCTGGCGCTGTAGGTTGGTTTCGTCCACCACATCGTGGTCCACCACGGTGATGCGGCCCACGCCCGCACTGCCCAGATACAGAGCCACGGGTGAGCCCAACCCGCCGGCACCAATGATCAAGGCGTGCGAAGCCAGCAGCTGTTCCTGCCCTTCAATGCCCAGTTCGTTGAGCAAGATGTGGCGCGAATAGCGCAGCAGCTGGGCGTCGTTCAAGGTGCGGACTGCCAAAAGGATCAGTTGTCTTTTTTCTCTTCGGCACTGCGCACGGTCAGGGTCTTGCTGACCACCACCGGCTGGCCTTTGAGCTGGTTGAGCGCCTGTTGCAGCTGGAAGTCTTTGTCGCTGCCAAATTCAGGCACCAAGCGCTGGCCCGGGTTCTTCTTGGCTTCTTCTTCCAGCCGCTTGCGGGCCTGTTCCCGGGCTTCTTCGCGCTGCTGCTCTTCAGCACGGCGCGCGTCCGTCATGGGCGGTTCGGCGTCTTTGCCGTTACCCAGGTGCTTTTGCAAATCGGCCTCGCGGGTGCGCAGGGCAGCAAACACATTGCCCTCCAGGGTTTCGTCCACCATCACGTCGGGCACGATGCCTTTGGCCTGGATGGAGTTGCCTGAGGGCGTGTAGTAGCGCGCGGTGGTCAATTTCAGGCCGGTATCTGGCCCAAGGGGACGCACGGTTTGCACCGAGCCCTTGCCAAATGTCTGGCTGCCCATGATGGTGGCGCGCTTGTGGTCTTGCAGAGCGCCGGCCACAATTTCGCTGGCCGATGCCGAGCCTTCGTTGACCAGCACCACCAGCGGCACTTTTTTCAGTGCCCCTTGGGTGGCGTTGGTCAGGCGCTGGATCGGGTCTGGACCACTGCGGCGCAGGTAGTGCTGTGGAATGGCCTTGTAGACAAATTTGCTGTCTTCCAGTTGGCCGTTGGTGGACACCACCGTGACGCTTTCGGGCAGAAATGCTGCAGACAGTGCCACCGCAGCATCCAGCAAACCGCCTGGGTCGTTGCGCAGGTCGAGCACCAGGCCTTTCAGCATGGGGTCGGCTTTGTAGATGTCTTCAACCTTGCGTACAAAGTCTTCAATGGTGCGCTCTTGGAACTGCGACACCCGAACCCAGGCATAACCCGGCTCAACCACCTTGGCTTTGACGCTCTGGGTTTTGATTTCTTCGCGCGTGATCGTGACCGGGAACGTGCGGTTTTCGTCTTTGCGGAAGATGGTGAGCAGCACCTTGGTGCGCGGCTCGCCGCGCATGAGCTTGACGGCCTCGTTGATGCTCAGGCCCTTGACGGCGGTGTCGTCAATCTTGGTGATCAGGTCGCCGGTTTTGAGCCCGGCACGGAACGCAGGCGAGTCTTCGATGGGCGAAACCACCTTGACCAAGCCGTCTTCCATGGTGATTTCTATGCCCACGCCCACGAAGCGACCGCTGGTGCCTTCACGAAATTCCTTGAAGGACTTCTTGTCGAAATACTGGGAATGGGGGTCCAAGCTGGCCACCATGCCTGATATGGCTTCGGAAATGAGCTTTTTCTCATCTACCGGCTCCACATAGTCGCTCTTGACCATGCCAAACACCGCAGCAAGTTGTTGCAACTCTTCCAGCGGCAACGGCGCCAACGTGCCCCGCGCCACCGCTTGCAGCTGTACCGTGGTGAGAGCGCCAGCCAC
>JAUXXN010000292.1 GCA_030684755.1 Hydrogenophaga sp. | reverse complement strand
TGGGTAAAAATTACATCACTCGCGCAGGCTACGAACGTTTGCGCGCGGAGCTCTTCACCTTGATCGACGAAGAGCGCCCGAAGATGGTGGAGATCGTGCACTGGGCCGCCAGCAACGGTGACCGCTCAGAAAATGGCGACTACCTGTACGGCAAAAAACGGCTGCGCGAGATCGACCGGCGCATCCGGTTTTTGACGCAACGGCTGGAAATGGCCGAGGTGGTGGACGCTTCGGTACACCACGGCGGCGACCAGGTGTTCTTTGGCGCCACCGTCACCTACACCGATGAAAGCGGGCAAGACACCACTGTGACGATTTTGGGCATCGACGAAGTGGAGAGTTCGCGTGGTGAAATCAGTTGGGTGTCGCCTGTGGCGAGGGCGCTGACCAAGGCCCGCGTGGGCGACATGGTGCGGCTGGCGGTACCCGGCGGTGTGCAAGAGTTGGAGGTGTTGGCGGTTCAATACCCAGCGCCCATACCTTGATGCCGTTGAGGGAGCCACGGATCAACTCGGGGGCGGCGCTTCAACCCTGTTTGGCGTGCAGGGCTTGTTGGCGGCAGGCGGCGCAACTGAGGGTGCCCAGCCGTTGGTGGTACAGCACTTTGGTTCCAGCTTCGATTTCTGCCCCGCAGTGGTCGCACATGGACCCCACCGCCAGAACTTCTTCGGCAAAACCTTCCTGTTGCAACCCAGCCCGCCCTTGGTTGTGGCGGGCGCTGGCCTGTTCTTTCACGATATCCGGGCGGTAAGGCTCTTCAAACGCTGTCCAGCGGCGGATCTGGTCGTCGCTCAGACCGTGTTCTTCGAGCGTTTCGATCATCAGGCGCTGGCGATGGTCGAACAACGCATCGGAAATCACCATCCAGTGGTGGGCATTGAGGGGGTTGTCCCCAAAATACATGTCCTCCCCCGTCATGGATTCGTACAAAAACGCGTACTGTTTGCCCGCCACGTGGTCGGCGGTGGTGTTGTGGAAGTAGGGCGCCAGCCATTCATCGGCAAAAACCTTGACGTAAAAAGCATCCAGCACCTGCCGAACCCGCTTGCCATTGTCCAATTCGGCCCAAAGTGCGGGGTCTTGTGGAGGGCTTGGCACTTCCGTGCGGTGGTGGTCGATGGCCGACGTGTCTGTTGGCGTCAGCGACGGGCAGGTGGTCAAAGTGGTGCAAGCCTGGGTGGCAGCCCCCTTGGGGGCCACACGCATATCGGCCTCGGGGTAGCACACGCAAGGCAAAAACAGGCCCAGGTCTTTTTGTATTTGGGCCAACCCCCGTTGCGCCCGTTCTGGCACGGGGCCTCCCATGCTCTGCATCATGCAGGTGTGGCAACTGCCGCCCCGGCATGAAAAAGGCACGTTCAAGCCCAAACGCAGGCTGGCTTCTAGCACAGTTTCCAGAGGACGAACCCGGATGGTGCCCAGTTGAGCGTGATGGATTTGGTAGATATCGGACATAAATCGTAAAATTGGTCAAAGAAAATCCGCAAAAATGAACGCGTAAATCCTGAAAAACAGGGATAGACTACATTGATTCAAATTGTTTTTTTATGAGATGCGAGCCTTCTCGCCGATCTCAATTTCTATTACTTAAGTATTAATAAGGTTTTTAATATGAGCAAACTCGATCAGCAACTCAACACAGCCGCCGCCTCCATTCCAGAGTGTTTGGCTGCCGGTTACGTGGACATCGCTTCCGGCATGCTGCTGGGTGTCAAGACGGTGGACTCCCACCCTTCGGAGATTCTCGATTTGGTGGCCGCTGCCACGGCCGACATGTTTGCGGGCCCCAACGTGTCGATGATTGAAAAACTGTTCAAGAAGTCGCGTGGTGTCACCAATGACAACCACCACTATTTTCAGGAAATCATTGTCAACAGCGACAATTTGCTGCACGTGTTCATGCGCGGCAAGCGCTACCCCGACTATGTGGCCGTGTTTGTTTGCCGCAAGTCGGCCAACCTGGGTATGGCGCTGACCAAAGCCCGCATGGCTATGCCAGAACTGGAAGCTTGCTTCTGATCGGGGCGGTGGTTTTTCTTGATAATTTAGAAATATTGCAACAACATGCAGGTTGATTCGCCCCCATTCGCTGGTTTGTCTTTGCACCGTTTTGGTGTGGCTTTTGGTCAGCGGGTGGTGCTGGCGGAGGTGGAGTTGCAGCTGTCCTCATCGGGCGTTGATGTGTTGATGGGACCGGTCAAAACGGGTAAATCTTCGCTGCTGCGTACGCTGGCGGGCTTGTACGAAGGCCACGCCATGCACCGCACCTGGGGTTCTGCCAGCTTGGGCGGGGAGCCTTTGGGGCCTCACAACCGACCAGCGCTGGTACAGCAGCAGTTGCGGTTGCTGGACCAGACCTTGTTGCAGGTCTTGCGCCACGCGATGCCCGCCGATGGCAAGCGCAGCGCTGTTGAATGGCGTGAATGGGCGGTGGCCTTGCTGGCCGAGCATGGCCTGACGGACTGGGTGGACCACTTGGATACCACACTGATGAACTGCACGCCGCGTATGCAGCGAACGGCATTGGTGTTGATGCAGGTGGCCACACAACCCCGTTTGCTGATGGTGGACGAGCCCACCACAGGTCTGAACGAGTCCGAGACCCACACCATGGTGAAGTGGTTGCGTGAGCTGGGATCGCGTTGCAAATTGTTGGTCAGTTTGCACAACCAGCGGCAGGCGCGTGCGCTGGCTACGGAGGTGGTTTTGCTGGCTGGTGGACGGGTGTTGGCGCATCAACCGGTAGAAGCATTTTTTACCCGCCCTGCCAACGAATTTGTGCGGCAGTTTGTGCAAACTGGCAGTTTGTCGCTGCCGTCGCCCGATGCCCGGCCGACGGATTTGGAGACGGGCACGCCCTTGCCACCGCCTCTGCCGCCAGAGGCGCTGCTCGCCACCGCTGCGGCACCCGTAACGTCGGCCAGTCCTGCGGCTGCGCCCCAGTCAACCATGTTTCCCCCGTTGGTGTTTCCACGCATGGCTGGCCGCGTGCCCGCGCCTGAGTTGGCGCCAGCACCTGTTGCAGCTTCGCCTGCTCCAGCCTTTCCTCCACCCGTTTCGGTTGCGAACGTGGCCACGGCTGTTCCCGAAGTGAAGCCTGCGCGCGCGTCAGTGGCCCTGCCGTTGCCCATGCGCAAGGGTGTGGAATTGGCGAGCACGGTGGGCAAGGTGTTTGTCAGCGAGTCGCGTGGACCGCAAGGCTTTCGTTGGGTTGTACCGGGCATGTTGGCGGGTACGCCGCAACCGGGGGTAGTCGCGCCTGTGGACCACGATCTGACTCTGCTGTGCCATGTGGGTATCACCCACCTCATCACGCTCACAGAAACCGATATGGACCAGGCAGCGCTGCTGCGCCATGGACTCAAAAACACCCATCTGTCCATTTTTGACCGCAAAGCGCCCTCCGCTTCGCAAATGCACATGCTGCTGGTGCGCATGCAGCGTTTGATGGAGGCCGGTGAGGTGTTGGCCGTGCACTGCAAAGCCGGATTGGGTCGCACCGGTTTGGTGCTGGCGACCTGGCTGGTCCGCGACGGGGGCTTGGGCGCAGAAGCAGCTATCGAGCGGCTGCGCAAAATCAACCCCGGCTATATCCAGAGTGACGAGCAGCTGGAGTTTTTGCACCACTACGAAGCCGATATTCTGCGTCGGTTGATCTGAAACTCTGCGTCCAACGCTTACTGGCGGGCCGTTCGGCGTGTGCTGTGAGCGCCGCAAATTCACAGCACCATTCTTCTGCCGAGGTTCCGCTTTGCCATTGCCCAACCCCCAGCCCCGCAAACCCATGCACACCCGCCGCGTCGAATACCGGGGGTTTCAGCGCGAAGACGGCCTGTGGGACATTGAAGGCGAAATGCACGACAGCAAGCCCCATGCCTTTGAGATTGAAGGCGAGGGCCACTGGGCGCCACATGAAGCCATCCACCACATGCACATCCGCGTGACGCTGGACGACAGCATGGTGATCCGCGACATCGCGGTCGCCATGGACGCCCACCCGCACGACCCCTGCCCGCAGGCCATGCCGCCCATGCAAGGCTTGGTGGGTGAAACGCTGGGCCGCGGCTGGCGCAAAACCATCGAGCGCCACCTGGGCGGCGTGCAAGGCTGCACCCACCTGCGCGAACTGCTGTTCAACCTGGCCACCGCCGCATTTCAAACCCGCTCGGCCTCGTTTGCCCCACCGGCTGATGGCCGCCCGCCCATGCACTTGGGTCAATGTCGGGCTTGGGACTTCAACGGCCCGGTGGTGGAAAAGGTGTACCCGATGTTTTTCCGCTGGCAACCGCCAGCGAAGCCCGCTCAGTCCACCAGCGCCGCGTAAGCCAGCGTGCGAAACAGCAGGCGGTAGTGGTCACGCTGGTTGGGCGCTTGGGTCATGAGGATGCCGAAGAAGTCTTCGGCCGGGTCCACAAAGAAGGTGGTGCCTGCGATGCCGCCCCAGTGGTAGGTGCCCACCGAACCGGGCATGGTGGCCAGTCCGGTGGCGGTGCGCACCGCAAAGCCCAGGCCAAAGCCGTGGCCGGGCGGCAGCAGCGGGTCGTGGCTGGCAATGCCGCCCAGGTGGTCGGCGGTCATGAATTCCACCGTGCGTGGTCCCAGCAGGCGCACGCCATCCAGCTCGCCCCCGTTCAGCAGGCACTGCAAAAAACGCGCGTAGTCGGCGGTGGTGGACATCAGCCCGCCGCCGCCGCTTTCCAGGGCGGGCGCTTTGCGCGGGTCGAGCACGCGCAGCGGCACGCCGCCGTCGGGGTCGTGGGCGAAGGGTTCGGCGATACGGCCATGGTCGGCCTCGGGCACCACAAACGCGGTGTCCACCATGCCCAGCGGTTCAAAAATGCATTCGCGCAGATGCTGGCCCAGCGTCTGCCCGGTGACCACTTCCACCAGCCGGCCCAGCACGTCGGTGGCGCGGCTGTAGGCCCATTCTGTGCCGGGTTGCCGGAACAAGGGCAGGGCTGCCAGGGTGCGGCTGAACTCGGCGTTGCTGCGCTCGCGTGAACCCATCTGGGCCTGGGCGTAAAGCCGCTGCACGGGGGCCTCGCCCAGAAATTCGTAGGTGAGCCCGGCGGTGTGGCGCAGCAGGTCTTGCACGGTGGCGGGTTGGGCCACCGGTTGCAGTTGCAGCCCGTCGGGGGTTTCCACAGCCACCTGCTGGCCGCTGAACTCGGGCAGGTGCTTGGCCACAGGGTCGCTCAGCAGCAGGCGGCCTTGCTCCACCAGCATCATGGCCGCCACCGACACCACGGGCTTGGTCATGGAATAGATGCGAAACACCGCGTCGCGGGCCATCGTGGCACCGGTGGCCGGGTCGCGCTGACCCAGGCTCTCAAACAGGGCCACACGGCCGTGCCGCGCCAGCAGCACCACCGCGCCGGGCAGGCGACTGCGGTCCACCTCGGCTTGCAGCGCTTGCACCAGGCGCTGGGTGCGTTCGGGGCACAGGCCCAGGTTGGCCGGTTCGGCCCGGGGCAATGGGGTTGGCATGGGTCAGTCTCCGTAGCGTTGGCGGGCCAGGGCGGCGCCTTGGGCCTTCCACTGTGGCCAGCGTTTTTCGGTTTCTGCCAGCCAAGCGGGTTTGGGCAAGCTGCCAGCAATAGCGGTTTCCAACATGGGGATGTCTCCTGGGGTGATGAGGCGTTTCGCCCGCATCTTAATCAGCAGGGCGTGGTGGTGCATGACGCCTGCGCGTCGGGCTTGTTGCCCTGCTGGCCTCCCGCCAAAGGCTGAGCAGGCTCAGTTCATCACCAGCCCGCCATCGACCACCAGGTTCTGGCCGGTCACGGCGCGGCTCAGGCCGCTCATGAAAAACACCACGGCGTCGGCAAAGTCTTCGGGCGTGGTCACCTGGCGCAGCGGCGTCTGGCCCGCGATCAGGTCGAACACAAAGTCGGGGGTGGCGCGGCTGGCGTCGGTGGTGCGCAGCAGACCGCCCGACACCATGTTGACCCGGATGCCGTGCGGGCCCCACTCGTGGGCGGCGGTGCGGGTGAGCGCCAGCAGCGCCGCCTTGGACGCGGTGTAGTCGTGGTAGGGCACCACCGGGTTTTGAAACAGGTTGGTGCCCACGTTGACGACGCTGCCGCCGCCGCGTGCCTGCCAGCCTGGCAGGCAGGCTTGCAGGGTGTTCAAGGCGCCTTGCAACGCGCCCCTGAGCTGGGCGTCAAACGCTTCCCAGCGGAGGGTGTCGAGCTTGTCTCGGGCGTCGCCGTTGAACGAAAAATCCACCAGTGCGTTGTTGACCACACCCGCCAGCGGCTGGCCCGCCAGGCGCTGGGCCTGCGCCACCAGGGCCTGCACCTGGGTTGCATCGCGCACATCCGCTTGCAGGGCCCAGGCGCGCTCACCCAGTTCGGCCACCAGCGCGTGGGCGGCCTGTTCGCTCTGGTGGTAATTGATGATCACCGACGCGCCGTGGCGGTGCAGGCTGCGGGCAATGGCAGCGCCCAGGCCGCGCGCGCCGCCGGTGACGAGGATAGGGGAAGAATCAAGCAGCATGGTGGGGTTCCGGTTGGGTGGTGGGTTGGGTGACGAGTTGGGTGATGAGGGCCACAGGAGCATGGGTGTGGTTGAGCGGGCCGTGGCCCTGGCCCCAGTGAATCTGGCGCGAGGCATGCAGGGCCGCGCGCACATAGGCGTGGGCGCGGGTCACGGCCTCGTCCAGCGTGCAGCCGCGCGCCAGAAACGAGGCGATGGCCGACGACAGCGTGCAGCCCGTGCCGTGCAGGTTGGTGGTGGCAATGCGTGGGGCTGCCAGCCGCAGGCGCACGCCCTGGGCGTCCACCAGCGTGTCCACCACGGTGTCGCCGGGCAGGTGCCCGCCTTTCACCAGCACGGCCCGGGCACCCCGGCGCAGCAGTTGTTGGGCACAGTCCAGCGCCTGCGCTTCGGTGGTGATGGTTTGCCCGCACAGCAGGCCGAGTTCGTCCAGGTTGGGTGTAACCAGGCTCACCCGGGGCAGCAGCGATTCGACCAGCACGCCCATGGTGTCGGGCGCCATCAACACGTCGCCACTGGTGGCCACCATCACCGGGTCCAGCACCACATGGCGCACCGCATGGCGGTCCAGCGCCTGCGCCACCACCGACACCACGGCGGCGTCGTGCAGCATGCCGATCTTGATGGCGTCGGCACCAATGTCGCCCAGCACGGCGTCGATCTGGCGCGCCAGAAACTCGGCGGGCAGTGCGTGGATGCCGCTCACGCCCAGGGTGTTTTGCGCGGTCACGGCGGTAATGGCGGTGGTGCCAAAGCAGCCCAGCGCGGCAATGGTTTTCAGGTCGGCCTGAATGCCCGCGCCGCCACCCGAGTCGGAGCCCGCGATGGACAAAACGCGTGGCACGGTGAGGCGGGACGCTGGCCCGTTTTTCGGTTCGGGGCGCGCCTGGGTTTGTGTACCCCGCAACGCCAGCGCGCCGTCCACCAGCCCGCGCAGCACCTGCGCTGCCTGCTCGGGATCGGGCGCGTCGCTGATGGCGCGCACCACGGCCACGCTGTCGGCGCCAGCGGCCACCACCTCGGCCAGGCAGCCGACGTGCATGCCGCCAATGGCCACCAAAGGCAAGGCGGTCTGCTGGCGCGCCCAGCGCAAACCCGCCAGCCCCAGCGGCTCGGCGGCGTCGCCTTTGGTGGGGGTGGCAAACACCGGGCTGATGGCCAGGTAGTCCACCGGTTGTGCCCGCGCCAGTTCCAGCTGGGCCAGCTGCTCAATCGACCAGCCCAGCCACATGCCGGCGGGCATGAGCCGGCGCGCATCGGCGGGCAGCAGGTCGCTCTGGCCCAGGTGCAGGCCCTCGGCGTTCACCGCCAGGGCCACGTCCAGCCGGTCGTTGACGACCAACGGCACGCCGTGCGGGGCCAGCAGCGTTTTGAGCGCATGGCCCCAGCGCACCAAGTCGCGGGTACTGGCGGTTTTGCTGCGCAGCTGCACGCAGCTCACGCCGCCACGCACCGCAGCTTGCACCTGTTGCAGCCAGGTGGCTTCATCCATTCCTGCGGGGTCGGTCACCCAATACAGCGCCAGTTGCGCGCGCAGCGTGTCGGCCGTCATGCCTGGCCTTCCTGCAGGCTCAGGGTGGCCAGAAAATCGGCTTCGCTGAGTTGGTCCACCGCGTCCAGCAAGGCCACGGCGTAGCTGCCCACGCCACCACCGTGAGCCGCCACCCGGCGCGCGGCCAGCTGGCCCGCCACACCCAGAAAGCCCATGGCCGATGTGCAGGCCCGCCAGGCATTGGGCTGCACCGCCGCAAAAGCCGCCACCAGCGCGCTGGCCGAGCAGCCCACGCCGGTCACTCGGGTCATCCAGGGGTGGCCGTTGGCCAGCACGGCGCAGGCGCCCGCTGGCCCCAGCACGTAGTCTTTTTCACCCGACACGCACACCACGCAGTTGAACTGCTCGCTCAAGGCGCGTGCGCTGTGCAGCGCGTCGCTGGAAGCCGCCGCGCTGTCCACGCCGCGCGACGCGCCCGCCACACCGGCCAGGCTCAAAATTTCCGAGGCATTGCCCCGAATGATGCTTGGGCGGCCTTGGGCCAGCAGGTACGCCAGGGTGCGGTTGCGGTAGGCCGAAGCGCCGGCGCCCACCGGGTCCAGCACGGCTGGTTTGCCCAGCGTGCGCGCGGTTTGCAGCGCCAGTGCCATGGCCGGCACCCACTGCGCGTCCAGCGTGCCAATGTTGACCGCCACAGCCTGTGCGATGGCCACCATGTCGGGCACTTCTTCCACCGCGTGGGCCATGATGGGCGAGGCGCCTGCGGCCAACAGCATGTTGGCGTTGAAGTTCATCACCACGAAGTTGGTCACGCTGTGCACCAGCGGCGCTTGCTGGCGAACGGCTTGCACGTCGGCCCACAGGTCGGCGGGCGAAAGGGGGGCGGGGTGGTTTGGCGCGGGTGGGGCGCAATCAGCGGGCAATGACATACAGCGGCCTTGTAAAAAGCGGGCATGTCAGGTGCGGTGATGCGGGCACGCGCGGTGAGGCGGTGTTTGCTTCCCTACGCTGGCATGACCCAGATCAGGTTTAAAGGGTATTTCTCAGCCCCGAAAAAACCGGGGCACCCCTAGCAATGGCGTGGGTCTCTCGACCCACTGGACGCGTGTTTTCAGGTCTTCAGAAAAGACCCCCCGGCACGGTGCGCGTCATGCACCGGCCAGGCGAGCGGAGTTTACAGGCCCAGGATCTTCTTGGCGTCGGCCAGCGCTTTCATGGACCCGGTGTGATCACCCGCTTTGTGCAGGCGCTCGCCGTCGCTGCGCAGCGCGGTCACTTTTTCCTGGTCGGCTGCAGCCAGTGCGGGCTTGGTCAGCAGCTTGGCATCAATCGCTTTCATTTCGCCGGGGCAACCGTGTGCCATGGCCGCGCCGGAGAACACCAGCGCGCAAGACAACAACCACTTTTTCATGACAAAACTCCAACACGGCCAGAACATACTGGCCCGTGCATTGTTTCCAGTTGCCAGAGTGGGCGCCACGGCCCGGCGATTGCCCCTGTGTGGCCGGGGTGAATGCCGCCCACCTGTCTTGCGCGTGCCAAGGCCTCGGGGCCTGCCGCACGACAATGCGCGCATGGCCATACCGATCAATTCCGATACCGTTCTCACGCCGCCCGTGCCTTCTGCCACCGTCATGGTGGTGCGCGATGGCCCCAGCGGGCTGGAGGTGCTGCTGGTGCGCCGGCACGGCAATTCGGGCGTGCTGGGCGGG
Source organism: Hydrogenophaga sp. (assembly GCA_030684755.1). GTDB lineage: Bacteria > Pseudomonadota > Gammaproteobacteria > Burkholderiales > Burkholderiaceae_C > Hydrogenophaga. The sequence continues at coordinate 15,036 of JAUXXN010000292.1, read as the reverse complement.
GTGCATGTGTTCCCCGGTGGCAAGCTCGATACGGCCGACCAGCAGGTAGACCCCGCTGCGCTCGACCAACCGGCGCACGCGCTGCTGAATGCCCTGGGCGAGCACGGGTTGGATCTGCCCACCGCCGTGGGCCTGCACGTGGCTGCGCTGCGCGAAACCTTTGAAGAGTGCGGCCTGCTGCTGGGTCATGTGGGCGCTGTGCCGGGCCTGGTGCAGCAGGTGCGTGCGCACACGCTGGCCGGTGCCGGGTTTGCTGTCGCGCTGCAGCAACTGGGTCTGCCGCTGGCGGCTTCCAGCCTGTTGCCGTGGTCACGCTGGATCACGCCGCGCGTGCCTTCGGTCACCAACAAGCGCTTTGACACCCGGTTTTTTGTGGCCACCGCGCCGCACGGGCACGCTGCCGAACACTGCACCTTCGAAGCCACCGAAGCCGTGTGGCTCACGCCCCGCACCGGGCTGGAGCGCTACTGGGCGGGCGAGATCGACCTGGCGCCGCCGCAGATCATGACGCTGAGCCAGTTCAGCCGCTTGGGCAGCGTGGCCGACGTGCTGACAACCGCCCGCAGCCGTCCGCCCTCGTTGGTGGCACCCGAGCCCTTTGATGAAGCCGGTTGCCGCGTGATTTGCTACCCCGGCGACCCGCGCCACAGCGTTCCCCAGCGGGTGTGGCCAGGGCCTACCCGTCTGATCTACCGCAACCAGCGGTTCGAGGCAGACGGCGGGCTGGCCGAGCTGCTGGATTGACAAGGTTCGGGCCGCGCTGTTCGTGGGTCCGCCAGCGCACAGACGCGGCAAGTTGGCCGGGCTAAGGTCCAGCCACACCCGTTGTGCCACAGGCGTGCTGCGGCCAACCGCGCACCAAGCGTTTCGGGTGTCTGTCCACCCCTTCATACCCGGAACCCCCATGAACACACGCACCCCCTTTCTTTTACTCACCGTCAGTCTGGCGGCCGCGTTGGCCGTGGGCTGCAGCAAAGCCGTGGAGTCCCCGCCCGCTGTGGTGCCCGAAATCACTCTGGGCACCCAGGTGGACGACACCGTCATCACATCCAGTGTTCGCTCAGCGCTCATATCCGACGACTTGGTCAGAAGCTTCGACCTGCAAATAGAAACGCGCAAGGGCGTTGTGCAGCTGAGCGGCTTTGTGGACAACCAGAGCCAAATCGATCAAGCGGTGGCGCTTGCCCGCAGCGTGGCGGGCGTGACCGACGTTGAAAACAGCATCACGCTCAAAGGCGTGCCCGCCACGGTGGGTGAAAAAATCGACGACACGGTGGTGACCACCCGCGTGAAATCGGCGCTGCTGGCCGACGCCGACATCAAGAGCTTTGACATCAGTGTGCTCACCTTCAACGGCGAAGTGCAGCTGAGCGGCTTCGTGAACAACCAAGGCCAGATCGACCAAGCCGCCCGCATTGCAGGCGCCACCGAGGGCGCCACCAGCGTCAAAAACGGGCTGATGGTCAAGCAATAAACCCTGCCAAACCCTGCGCCTCCACCCGCCAACCGTTGCAAGGAATCCCCATGACCCAGCACACCCTCACCGACGTGGCCACCCTGCGTGAGCAGGCCCGCAAACACCTTGGACGCGGCGCCGTCACTGCTGGCTACAGCGCCGACCGCAGCCGCGTGCTCAAGATGTTGAACGAAGCACTGGCCACCGAAATCGTGTGCGTGCTGCGCTACCGGCGCCACCATTTCATGGCGCGCGGCATCCACGGCCAGAGCGTGGGCGCAGAATTTTTGGTCCACTCCATTGAAGAGCAAGGCCATGCCGACCAGCTCGCCGCTCGCATCGTGCAACTGGGTGGCGAGCCCGACTTTTCGCCCGACAGCCTGAGCGCCCGCAGCCATGCTGAATACGTGGCTGGCGAGACGCTGGCGGAAATGATCCAAGAAAATTTGGTGGCCGAACGCATCGCCATTGACAGCTACCGCGACATGATCCGGTACCTGGGCAGCGACGACCCCACCACCAGCGTGCTGCTCAAGCAGATCTTGGCCGTGGAAGAAGAGCACGCCGACGAACTGGCCGACCTGCTCGAAGACCTGCCGCACGCTTAAGCCTTGGGCTGACAGGCTGCGCGCCGCACAACCTTGGGTTTTGGTCGGAGGTTTCTCGGGAACCCAGCGCACACGGGCGCATCCAGTGATCATCTGTTCAAACCCACGGAGACACCCATGCCCAAACCAGCCGCCGCAGCCACCGATCAACCCCACAAAGTTTCAGCACGCGCCCTGGCCGCTGTGCTGGTCGGCGCGCTGGCCTGGGGCACCGCGCTGGCGCAACCTACGCGCTTGGCCACCGAAGTGGTGGCCAGCGGCCTGCAAAACCCCTGGGCGGTGGCCTTTGTGGGCGACGGCCGCATGCTCGTCACCGAGCGGCCCGGGCGCATGCGCCTCGTGTCGCCCAACGGCGCCCTGAGCGAACCCCTGGCCGGTGTGCCTGCGGTGGACGCGGTCGGGCAGGGTGGTCTGCTTGACCTCATCACCGACCGCGACTTTGCGCGCAACCGGCAGCTGTATTTTTGTTACAGCCAGGCATCGCCCCAAGGCGGTAACTCCACCGCGCTCGCCTCGGCCCGCCTGTCGGCCGACGCCACCCGGCTCGACGGCGTGAAAGTCATCTTCACCCAGCAACCCCAAGTCAGCAGCCGCCTGCACTTTGGCTGTCGCATCGTGCAGGCCACCGACGGCAGCCTGTTCCTCACGCTGGGCGACCGCTACCAGCGCATGAACGACGCCCAGACGCTGGACAACCACCACGGCAAAGTGGTGCGCGTCATGCCCGACGGTAGCGCCCACCCCGACAACCCGTTTCGCAACCTCCCCGGCGCCCTGCCGGAAATCTGGAGCCTGGGCCACCGCAACCCGCAAGGCGCCACCCTGGGGCCCGATGGCCGCTTGTGGACCAGCGAACACGGCCCGCAAGGCGGCGACGAAATCAACATCACCCAGGCCGGAAAAAATTACGGCTGGCCCGTCATCACCTACGGTGAAAACTACGGCGGCGGCGCCATCGGCCAAGGCCTGACGGAAAAACCTGGGCTCGAACAACCCCTGCACCACTGGACACCGTCCATCGCCCCGTCGGGCATGGCGTTCGTGACCAGCGAACGCTACGGCAAAGCCTGGCAAGGCAGCCTGCTGGTGGGCTCGCTCAAGTTCCGCTACCTGGCGCGGCTGGAGCTGGACGGCGCCCGCGTGGTGAAAGAAGACCGGCTGCTGCCCGAGCTGCGCCAGCGCGTGCGCGACGTGCGCCAAGGCCCTGACGGCTTCATCTACCTGCTGACCGACGACCGCAACGGCCAACTGCTGCGCCTGGTGCCTCGGTAAAGCGCGCAGGTCAACGCTGTCGGTCCTGCCTGTAAGAAAAACGCCGGTGGTGCGACACACGGTGGCGTGCCCGTGGCGCAGTGAAGTCAGCCGCCTGACTAAACTACCCCCTGGCGTATCCACCTTGTCCACCCTGCCGCATGCCCTCCAGCCCACGCACCCTGCTGCTCTTCAACTACGACTGGGACGCCGTGGGCCACCAGCGCGCTGGCGCTGCGCAGGATATGGCTTTTGACGAAGCCGGCTTCGACCTGTTTTCGTTCCCAAGCAACGCAAGCCTGGTCTGGTTTGACATGGAGCGCTTTGTGCGGCGCCTGGCCCACCAGGCCAAAGCCAAAGGCTGGACGGCCGTCAGCTCCAACCACGAGCAGTTTGGCGCCCTGGCTGCCGCCTTGCTGGCCGAGCGCATGGGCTGGCCCGGCACGCCGGTGGCCGCCATCCTAGCTTGCCAGCACAAGCTTTACGCCCGCCAGGTGCTGCAGCGCGTGGCGCCCGAGGCCAACCTCGAATTTGCCCTGCTTGACGTCGAATACGGCGAGCCCGTCCCGCCGGGCATTGCTTACCCGCGTTTTGTAAAACCGGTGAAAGCCGCGTTTTCGGTGTTGGCGCGCACGGTACACAACCACGCCGAACTGCACCGCCACACCCGCTTTGGTATTTGGGAGCTGTGGGTCATCCGCCGTTTGGTGGAGCCGTTTGAACGCATGGCGCAGCAGCGCCTGGGCCCCGGGCTGCCCAGCGCCCACCGCTTGTTGCTGGAAGCGCCGGTGCAGGCCGACCAGTTCAACCTCGACGGCTACGCCTTCAACGGCGACGTGCACGCCATCGGCGTGGTCGATGCCGTCATGTACCCCGGCACCCAGGCCTTCATGCGCTTTGAACTGCCCAGCAAACTGCCGCCCAGCGTGCAGGCCCGCGCGCTGGACGTGGCCCGGCGCTTTTTGCAGGCGGTGGGCTTCACCCACGGCCTGTTCAACATGGAGTTTTTTTACGACGCTGCCACCGACCGGCTCACCGTCATCGAATTCAACCCGCGCATGGCCGCCCAGTTTTCCGACCTGTACCTGCGCGTGCAGGGGCTGGACCTGCACGCGCTCGCGCTCGCCCTGGCCCATGGGCACAACCCGGCCAGCGTGCCCTGCGCAGCGCCCACCGCTGGGGCCGCGGCCAGCTTCGTCTACCGCGTGTTCGACGCCCAAACCCCCGTCACCATGCCAGGCACCGCCCGCTGCAAAGCCCTGGCCCAAGCCTTTCCCGACGCGCTGCTGTTTCCCTTTCCCAAACCACGCGGCTCCATGGAGCGCGACTTCAAGTGGCTGGGCAGCTACCGCTACGGCATCTTGCACCTGGGCGGGCTCGACGCCGCCCACCTGCGCGAACGCTGCGCCGCCGCCAGCGCGCTGCTGGGCTGGCCCGCGCCCTACGCCGAAAGTATGCCGGCGGCGCCGGAACACGCGGCGGCCCCCGTGGCGCACCCGGCAAGCCCAGCATTGGCTGGCTCCAGCCCTTTGCGGTTGACACCTTGAACCCCGGGCCAGCCTGCGCGGCGCCGCCCCGCCATGCGTGAAACCCCTGCCCGCGCGGCGTGGCTGCACCGCCGCCACCTGCTCGCGGCCGGCGCGGCCCTGCTGGCCGGCTGCACCCTCCACCCCGACCGCGACCACCACCACGCCGAAGCCCCACGCGCCCAGCCCCTGCGCCACCCCGTGCGCACCGCCTGGGTGTTCAGCTCGGGCGGGCCGCGTGGCTTCGTGCATGTGGGCGTGCTCAAAGCCCTGGAAGAACTCGGTTTGGCGCCCGACCTGATCGTCGGCGCATCGGCCGGTGCGCTGGTGGGCAGCCTTTTTGCTTCAGGCCTGCGCGCCACCGAAATAGAAGCCCTTGCGCTGGACGTGCAGCCGCTGGCGCTCGCCCGCATCGCCGTGGGCGCGGCCGAGCGCTTAAGCGGCACCGCCATTGCCGAGCTGGTGCGCCAGCACAGCCGCGTGCAGCTGCTTGAACGCATGCCCGTGCCCATGGCCTGCGTGGCGGCCCGCCGCGCTGACGGTGTTGCTGTGGCTTTCACCGCCGGCGACGTGGGCCTGGCGGTGCAGGCGTCCAGCGCCATCGAAGGCCAGTTTGCGCCCGTGCGCATCCGTGGCCAGCAATACGTGGACGCCGACTGGACCACGCCCCTGCCCGTGCGCGTGGCCCTTGCGCTGGGCGCCCAGCGGGTGCTGGCGGTAGACGCCACCGCCCACCTGGACCGAACCCCACCCGGCGCAGAGCGCTACCGCGAAAGCGACCTGCGCAAACAAGCGCTGGTGCAAGCCGACGCACAGCACGCTCACCTGCTGCTCAAACCCGATTTCGGTTACTGGGTCAGCCTCTCGCGCGAGTTCAGGCAGCGCGCCATGGCAGCGGGCTACCAGGCCACGATGGCCCAGGCCGCAGCGCTTCGGGCGCTGCACGGCGGCGCCGATTGATTCGGCTTGGTCAGGTCTTCACTCCCTCTCCTGCTAGCGGGAGAGGGCCGGGGTGAGGGGCGCCTGACTTCACCAGGCCGGAACCCCAACCCGCGTTTTGCAGCAGACAGGGCAAACGGCTGGGCGGCGCTTTACCCGGGTGCTTGCGCGTCAGCCGTTTGCCCATGCAAGGCCACGAGCCGATCTACCACGGGCTTCGCCGCCTCATAAATCTCCTGGGTGCCAAAGCGGGCTTCCAGCCGTTCGATTCCCTTTTGCAAGATGGGCCCAACCGCGATGCTGGCTTGATCCAAACTTGTATTCGACTGCTCAAGCGATCTTAAGAAGTCATACGCAGAATCCTCAACGCCATTTTTAATCAAATACCAGAACGTACTTCGGCGCAAGCCATTGTGCTTTGCGATCCGGTTGCCAAAAGCGCGACCGGAATCGATGCCAAAGCGCTTCCAGAGGAAAAATGCGAGCGCGATGAGAATGACGGCGGCGAAAATGATTTTGATGTCCGGCATGGGATGTTGTTCCAGGGGTTTTTTAAAAGGGCGGCATCTGGGACGGCGGATTCGGTTGTCTGCTGCGGTGAGCTGCATGACCACACGCCTCGACTCCCCCAATTGAGTATTGCGAGCCAGATCAGTGAGCAGGGTAGTCTCTTTGGTGTGACGGTATGGTCGCCTGTTTCACAGAACAGGCATTTTGGATGAGTTGGTGGGCGTCGTTATTGGATGACGGGAGTCGGCCAGGAGCAGCCGTTCGTGCCTGACCGGTTCCTGGCACAGCCCCCTGATCTCACTCCCAGCCCGGCTCACCACGTGAAAATCACGTTGCTGCCGCGTCGTTGGTAGTTTGAAATCCAAAAGCTTCTCGCGCAGCGGTCAGTTGCAGTTGCGCAACCACAAGGCGCACAGCCTGACGGTTGGTGCCCTGACCACGCCAGGCCACCCATGCCCCGCCCAGGGGCAAAGACCATCGTGGCAACAGCGTCACGAGTTGGCCTTGTCGCAATGCGTCCTGTGCCAACCACGGCGGGATCACACCCACACCAGCTCCTTCGCAGACGGCCTGAGTGACTGCAAGCAGGTCGTTGCTCCACAAGCGCGGGCGCCACGGTAGCTCCACGCGCTCGTTGTCGCGAACAAAGGGCAGCGTGGCTTCATCCCGAAACGCAGAGTGGCCGATGAAGGTCAGTGGCGTCGCCGCCAGGTCGTTCGGGTGCTGCGGGATGGGGCGCACGCCCCAATATTGCGGGGATGTGCACAGCAGCAACGGGTAATGCCCCAGGGAACGCAGCACCAGGTCCGTTGAATCGGCCATCGGGCTCAGTCCCGCCCGAACCAGGATGTCGACGCCTTCCCCGATGGCGGATATGGCGCGATTTTCGATACGCAATTCGATTTCGATCTCAGGGTGCTGCACGGCGATTTCGGCCATGGCCGAGGCAACCAGCTTCACGCCGAGTGCAATAGGAGCACTGATGCGCACAGTAGCCTTGATGCGCTCAGGCGACACGCTGGAGCGGGCGTCCTCCAGCAACTGAAGCATGGCTTGCGCGTGAGGATAGAGCCGCTGACCGGCGGCATTCAAGCGCATGGACCGCGTGGTGCGGTCAAACAGGCGGGCCCCCATTGCATGCTCCAGCGCTTCCAGTTGACGTGAACTGGCTGCCACCGAGCCGCCGCAAAGGCGGGCAGCCTTGGACATGCTCCCAGCGTCGGCAATCGCGATGAAGTTTTCGAACAGGCGCAAACGATCCATCGATTCATTATTGCACCAGGCGCAAAAAACTCTTGTCTAAATAGGCCATTCTCTGATCCCCGCCTGCGCATTACGATTTCAACCCATGAACACTCAGCGCTCCATTCCTTGCGACCAGGACCACCCAAAGACCTTAGTTTTTAGGGGTTTGAAGGGCATTCTGGGCTGGCATACCCTGCGCCACCTGCGTCAGCCAACATCCTTGTTGGGAACGTTGGCTGTGTGTTTCGCCATGCTCAGCCTAGCTGATGCCCGCACCCTCGAACCCCAGCCACCGGAAGCAATGTGGGCAACGCCTGCCTCTGAAACGCTGGTGGTGGATGCTTCACTGTTCACCACACAAAACTTTGACTGGTTCGACAGCCAACGCCAGCGCCAAGTGCCCGCAAAACTGTATCTGCCCGCTGCCCAGGCGGTGGCAGGGTCGGTGCCACTGGTTGTGTTTTCCCATGGCATCGGGGGCTCCCGAGACGGATACAGCTACCTCGGGCGTTACTTTGCCGCGCACGGGTATGGCAGCCTGCATGTGCAGCACGTGGGCAGCGACCGCCGGCTCTGGGCTGGTAATCCGTTTGCTCTGCCTGCCCGCTTGAGCGATGCCGCCCAAGATTCGGAGGCACTCAATCGGGTGCTGGACCTCCGGTATTCGATCGACCAGATTCTGGCCACCCAGCAAGGCGCATTCTTCGACACTCAGAGGATCATCGCTGCAGGCCATTCTTATGGCGCTAACACCACCATGCTGATGGCAGGCGCGCGGATTGCGCAGCAAGGGAAAACGGTGTCATTGCGGGACCCCCGCATCAGCGCGGCCATCATCATCTCGGCGCCGCCTTTCTACGGTCTGGGTGATCCGGGAAAAATCCTTGCTGGCATCGACGTTCCAACGCTGCACATTACGGCGACAGAGGACGTCATTCAGATACCAGGTTATGTCTCTGGCCTGCAGGACCGCATAGACATTTTCAAGGCCATGGGCAGCGAGCGTGCTGCATCCAAAGTGCTCGCTGTTTTCAAGGATGGCTCGCACAGCATCTTCACTGACCGCATGGGTACCGGTGGCTTGAACCTGAACCCCAGGGTAAAAATCGCCACACGCCAGTTGGCGCTGGCCTTTCTGGACGGAATACCCGCCAATGACTTCCAGGCCATGGACGCGTGGCCGCTCAGCAATGCTGCGCTGATAGCCCAATTTGAAAAGCTGGCGCCTTGACACCCTCGCAAGGCTTGGGTTGGCTGGGCGCGAGGCCTCTGACGCTTGCAGTTTCGGTTTGCATCGATCCGCTTCGTCGTGATGTGTTCGATCTTGCCTCGTTTCAATTCATCCACACAAGAATTTAGAAGGGCAAAAGATGCGCTGGACTTTAGTGACAGGAAGTACAGGCGCCGTCGGCCATGCGCTGGTGCGGGCCCTGCGTGCAGAGGGTCGCGACGTGCGCTGCCTGGTGCGCCACAAGGAAAGGGCAGCGGCCATCCTTCCGGCCGGCGTCGATCTGGCGGTGGGCGATGTCACGGATGCTCCGTCGCTGACGGCAGCGCTGCGCGACTGTTCGGCGGTGTTTCATGCAGCCGGTCTGCCAGAGCAATGGCATCCCGACCCGGGCATCTTCGAGCGCGTGAATGTCGGCGGAACCGTGAATCTGATCGAGGCGTCGCTGCTCGCCGGGGTCCAATCCTTCATTTATACGAGCACGCAAGACCTGTTTGACGTGCAGCGCGACCCGTACGACGAAACCACGCGCCCACAAGAGCCCATGACATCGGCGTATGAGATCTCGAAGACACGTGCTGATGCGCTGGTCGAGCAAGCCATCGCGCGCGGCCTGCCCGCGATCTTCATGCACCCGTCGGCGGTGTATGGCCCGATGGGTGGCACGCCGACGGGCACCAACCGCTTTCTCGCCGACCTGCTCAACAATCGCGTGCCCATGCTGCTGCCAGGAGGCCTGCCACTCGTTCTCAACGAGGACCTGGCCCAGGCGCAATTGCGCGCGCAGGTCAAGGCGGCGGTCGGAGCGCGCTACCTGGTGGCCGAATCGCGTCAGACGCTGCAGCAGATCGCCCATGCCGTGCATGCACTTGAGCCCGCAACGAAGGTGCCGCCGGTCTTGCCCTTGTGGGTGGCGAAACTCGTTGCGCAAAGCGGAGATGCGCTTTCTCGCCTGACCCATCGCCCGCCGCTGCTGACACAAGCCGAGTTGAACGTGCTGTGCCGCACCGGCAAGCCAGACACCACCAGGGTCATGCGCGAGCTGGGCTGGTGTCCAACGCCGTTTTCCCAAGGGCTGGCGCGCACACTGACTTCATTTCAACGGGTAGCAGCATGAAACTATTTGTCACCGGTGGCAGCGGATTTCTTGGCCGGCGCTTGATTGTCCGGCTCATACAGGAAGGTCACGATGTAGCGGCACTGTCGCGCTCACCGCAATCCGACGCCAAGCTCAAAGCCCTGGGTGCGACAACCGTTCGCGGCGCGTTGGCCGATATCGACGCCTGGCAGGATGCGCTTCAAGGGCGAGAGGTTGTCGTCCATGCCGCCTCCCCCATTGAAGTCTGGGGCGACTGGAAGGACTTCGAACGAGACATCGTGCGGGCTTCGCTCGATCTCTATCGGGCGGCGGCAAGGCAGAAGGTTCGGCGCTTCATCCAGATCAGCTCCGAATCCGTTCTGCAAGGCGATGGCCCGCTGCTCGATGTCGGCGAAGCCCACCCCTACCCGGCGGAGCCGAATTCCTTTTATGGCAAGGCAAAGATGCAGGTCGAGCAGGGGCTGCTCAGCAACATCGCGGGTACGGAGTGCATCATCCTGCGGCCCACTTTCATCTGGGGCCAGGGCGGCGAACAACTGGACAAGGTTGTAGACAAGGTCAAGAGCGGCCAGTTCATGTGGATTGACCATGGCGACGTTGTCATGGAGATGGTCCACGTCGATAACGTCGTCGAGTGCGTGCGTCTGGCGCTGACGCAAGGTGGTTCCGGCCAGGTGTATTGGGTGACGGACGGAAGACCGATGCCGGCGCGCGAGTTTCTTGGTGCGTTACTCAGGGCGCGTGGCGTCGAGGCGCCCGACAAGAGCATGCCCGGCAGCTTGGCGCGACCGGTGGCTGCAGGCGTCGAGGCCATATGGCGGCTGCTCGGACTCAAATCCGTGCCGCCGCTGTCGCGCTTCCAGCTTGATTTCATCGCGCTGCCCAGACGCTACGACTTGGGCAAGTCGCAACGCGAACTGGGATACGAACCCGTTCGCACATTCGAGCAGGGCCTCGCCGAAATGCAGACAGGGGCAAGAGCATGAAGATTCTGGTCATCGGCGCCACGGGCGGAACGGGACGATGCGTTGTCGAGCATGCGCTTCGGGCGGGCCATGAGGTCACGGCATTTGCCCGCACGCCACAGAAACTCACGATGCAGCATGAACGATTGCGCGTTGCGAAAGGCGATGTGCTCCAGGCCGACTCGGTGTCTCGCGCTATGCAGGGCCAGCAGGCCGTGATCTGCGCTCTCGGTCCGGCGGCGGGTACGGCGCCTGGCACCATCATTTCAGAAGGGTCGCGCAACATCATCCAGGCGATGAAGCAGGAGCGTGTGCGCCGACTCGTATTCGAATCCGGGATCATGGTCGGCGAGGGCCGAGGTCTGAGCGCCATCAACCGGTTCCTGCTGGCTATATTCCGGAACCTCAATCGTGCTTTGTACGAAGACAAGGTGCGCGCCGAGAAGCTCATCCGCGAAAGCGGTATCGACTGGGTCATCGTCCGCCCACCCAAGCTCAAGCACATGCCGGCGCGAGGAAACTACCGGGTCGGAGAAGCTCTGAGTGTCAATCTGCCGGCCGGCCTCGCGCATGCCGACGTGGCGGATTTCATGGTCAAGTCAGTGGCATCGGACGCCCGCTTGCACCAGCTCGTGGAAATCGGGTACTGAACAAAAGGGCTTCATCATGAACAGACTGTTTCTCGCGCGCGGCTATGGCTTGATCGTTGGCTTGATCGCGCTGGCCTTGGGCTCTCTGGCCTGGTTCGACTCCGTGCGCTTCACGCAAGAGGCCGGCATTGTGCTGGGCGCCACCGATTTCGGCACGCTGATGGCGGTGAAGTTCATTGGTAACCGCAACGTCAGCACCGGGATACTCATCCTCATTCTGTTCTTCATGAAGGAGCACCGCGCCCTGGGCGCTCTTCTGCTGGTGCGTGGGCTGATTGACCTGTTCGACGCTTTCTGGCTGGGTATGGCGCTGCGGCAGGGTGCTGTCAACGCTGGAACCCTTCCCACGCTGATGGGCGCCTGCGTGCTGACCGTGCTGAACTTCGTCTGCGGGCTCTATCTGGCGAAGGTGAAAGACACGGGCCATTGAGACCTTGATCGGCATGGGCCTCGGAGTCGGCACCGCCGCGCCATCAAGCCTTTTGCAGCATGGTCCATCGTCGTGTGTGGGCGATGAAGCGGGCCGCGCACTGCTTGTGCAGCCTCCGCTGCGGCGCCTCCCTCTGGCACATGCGCCGTGTTCGACCGTCAGCTTTGGGGCGGCGAGAGCAGGACAGGGGATGTCTCTTCAGGGTCGGTAAGCGCCATTCGCTGCCTTTTCAGTCAAGGCGCAGCAGGCACCACCTGAACCCCGCCGGGCATCACTGGCAACGTACCGGCCGCACGTTTGTTTTCCCATTCGGCTTGCAGCGCGGCGTCGCTCTTGTAGTGCGGCACGCGCAACACCATGCGCTTGTAGCGCACCCACAGGGGGTTAGAACCCACAATTTCGCTGTCCCAATATTGGTGGGCGCGTTGCAGGTTGAGCTCGGTTTCCATTTCAAACTGGTCGCGTGAAGACTGGCCGCCAAACACATACAGTTTGCCGCGGTAGATGCGCCAGGTGTTGGGCCCGCCGCCTGCGCCCCAGGGCACGGCGTAGTTGATGCCGTTGCTGCAGTAGCCGCCAAACTGGGGCATGTATTGGGTGGGCTCACGCAGGAATGCGGCCTTGTTGGCTTCGCTGGCAAAGCGCCAGGTCACGCCCAGGTGGTCGGTCTGGATGGCGGGGTTGCCCGGTACTGCTTCGTTTTGGGTGAAGTAGGCCACGGGGTCGTGGCCCATCAGCATGAGCTGGGGGGTTGCGGCGTCGCCGGTGGTGCGAAACGGGGGGCCTTGGTCGGCGCTGCCGGCGGTGGCCACGCTTGCGCAGCCGGTGAGCAGGCCGGCCGCGCTGGCGGTGATCAGGCCCAGGGCGTGTCGTCTTTTCATGGTGTTCCTTGGTTGAATGATGCGGGTTCGTGTCGTGGTGATCGACGATGCCGGAGCGCTGCGCCGGGGCGCGCAGCGGTGCAACCCAGGGCAGCGCGGGTCCGGGTTTCCCGGCCCGTAGCTGCCGCCCCCTGGGGGGGGACGCCGTAGGCGGCGTGGGGGTTAAACATCCCTTGCGAGGCGCACACCGCTGAACTGCCAGCGCGCTTCGGTGGGGAAGAAGTTGCGGTAGCTGGCGCGGATGTGGTCGCGCGGTGTGGCGCACGAGCCGCCGCGCAACACCATCTGGTGTCTGCTGCGGTGAACCGCATGACCACACGCCTCGACTCCCTCAATTGAGTATTGCGAGCCAGATCAGTGCAGAGGGTAGTCTCTTTGGTGTGACGGTATGGTCGCCTGTTTCACAGAACAGGCATTTAAGGGGTTGGTCACGAAATAAAGCACTCCCGTAACTGGTCCTCAGCCGTAAATGGTGCCCAATCTCCCAAGGTCGTCACCGCTGAAGCTGTCGACTAGGTTATACGCGTTGCGGGCTCAGGGTTCACGACGGAACTGGGGTTCCCAGTGCGCGATTCACCGGCGTAGAGGAAGAGCAGATTGGAATTAGGGAAAGATTCTGATAGTTCTTCTGGCAGTCGAGTCATGGCATGAAGCCGTGCCAAGCCGCCTTGCCGTGCGCCAATGAGCACAATGAGATCACCATCGCGGTGCAGCTCCTTGAGCACACGCGCCAGTGCGGGCCATGTGTCCGTTGGCCCCAACGTTAAATCGCAGTCGGGCCTAAGTGAACGCATCCGCTTGAACATCCTGTCAGAGCCCTTTTCCGGCGTTATCAACAGCGCTGGGGCACTGAGCTGACGCGATAGCCGCTTGATCAGCATCATGCCGTTGTTGAACCCTGGCTCAAGATCAGCCTCAGGGGGCACTGCCAGCAGCACTCTGCGCGTGGTGTTGAGGGGCTCCCGCGGCCGAAGCACCACCAGCGAAAAATCGCGGTCGCGCAACAAGTTCTCCATGAGCGAGCCGAAGAAGAACTCCGGGGCACGACTCTGCTCACTCCAGCCCATCAACACCTCAGACGCATTGAGCTCACGCCGGGCCTTCAGGATGCCGGACGCCAGGTTGAGGTCGATACGCGTGAGGGGTGTTGATGGCACTTCGGCCTGAGACAGATAGTTGACCGCATCCCCAAGTACCCGCTCCGCACTGGACACCAGTGCAGAGGTGTCCCCGTTGTCTTGGATCACAGAGATGGGATAGATGGGTTGATCGTGCTCAGGCTTGCGCAGCAGCATGGCCAGATCCAACAAATGCCGGCTGGGCGAGGCCTCCGTCAGCGCCGTGAGAATGCGTTGCTGTTCTGCCGCCATGGGCTCTGAGTCTTGGTCCATGGTCTGGACCATCCTGCGGCCGTAGCGGTCAACCTGCCACGGGGCGATGACACAGGTGACCAAAATCATCACGATGGCGCCGTTGACCACGGCATCATCAAATAGCCCGATCTCGTAGCCCACCACCGTAGCGGCCAGGGTCGCTGCTGCCTGCGCCACACTGAGCCCGAAAACCACGCGGGCTTGGGCGATGTTGTAGCCCAGTATCTTGCTGCTGATTTGAGCAGCCAACCATTTGGCAACAATCACGGTGGCCAACATCGCCGCCGCGACCAGCCAGGCTCGCCATCCGGACAAGAACACCCGGAGGTCCAGCAGCATCCCGACCGAGAGCAAGAAGAAAGGCACAAAAATGGCCTCCCCGGTAAACTGGATTCTGTTCATCAGAGGGCTGTTGTGCGGGATGAGCCGGTTTAACGCCAGGCCCGCCAAAAAAGCCCCAACAATGGGTTCAGAACCAGCTGTATGGGCCAGGCTGGCGCAGCCAAAAACCACTGCGAGCACGAAGACGAACTCCGTCACACCGTCGCGTCCCACGTTGCGGAAAAACCACCGCGCAAGCTTGGGCAGGCCGTACAGGATGGCCAGCACATAGAGTCCAAGGCTGGCAGCCAGCCGATACCAGAAGAACTCGTCGACCTCACCCCGAACAGAGCCGGCAATCACGGCCAACACCAGCAGGGCCAGCGTGTCGGTGATGATGGTGCCTCCAACGGCCGTTGTCACGGCGGTATCGTGCGCAATCCCCAGTCGGCTAGCGATGGGGTAGGCCAGCAAGGTGTGGGAAGCGAATAGGGATCCCAGCAAAATGGCCGCCGGCCATGAGAATCCGAGCAAGAAGTGCCCAACCAACGTGC
>JAUXXN010000282.1 GCA_030684755.1 Hydrogenophaga sp. | reverse complement strand
TGTTGGAAAACTGTTCGGCCAGGGTTTGCAGGGTGACGGTTTTGCCGGTGCCGGTGGCGCCGGTGATGAGTCCGTGGCGGTTGGCCAGGCTGGGCAACAGCTGGCAGGTGGTGTGGGCGTTCAGGGCAATCAGCATGGGTTGGGCCATGGTGCGGGCTTCTTTCTGGCGTTGACGTGGAGGACGGGCGGCTCAATCGTAAAATCGGGAGCTTCTTATTAGATCAAACCCCCAGCAGGTACAAGGAATCTTTCGTGGCCGGACACAGCAAATGGGCAAATATTCAACACCGCAAGGGTCGTCAAGACGAGAAGCGGGGCAAGATCTGGACGCGTGTCATCCGTGAAATCACCGTGGCGGCGCGCCAAGGTGGCGGCGATCCGGCCATGAACCCGCGTCTGCGGCTGGCCATTGACAAGGCCAAGGCGGCCAACATGCCCGCCGACCGCATCAAGTACAACGTGGACAAAGCCTCGGGCAACTTGGAAGGCCAAGCGCTGGAAGAAATTCGCTACGAAGGCTACGGCATTGGCGGCGCAGCGGTGATTGTGGACACCATGACCGACAACCGCGTGCGCACCGTGGCCGAAGTGCGCCACGCTTTCAGCAAATACGGCGGCAACTTGGGCACCGATGGCTCGGTGGCGTTCCAGTTCAAGCACTGCGGGCAAATCATTTTTGCGCCCGGCACCAGCGAGGACAAGGTGATGGAGGTGGCGCTGGAGGCGGGTGCCGAGGACGTGATCACCGACGAAGACGGCGCGATTGAGGTGCTGAGCGCCTACACCGACTTTGAATCGGTCAAAAACGCCTTGGAGGCCGCAGGCCTCAAGCCCGAAGTGGCCGAGGTGACGATGCGGGCTGAAAACACCATCGAACTCACCGGGGAAGACGCTCTGCGCATGCAAAAGCTGCTGGATGTGTTGGAAGACCTGGACGACGTGCAGGAAGTGTTTCACAACGCGAGTATTTGACCCGCCCCCGCGCCGCGCTTTGCGCGTCACCCCCTCAGGGGGCGCTGCTGGCAGCCCGGCCAAGCCGGTTCTGCGGCAGCCTTGGCAGCAGTCATGCGATCCATAGCGGTTGTTTTTTGAGATTTGGAGAATGGTTTGAAAGTTTTGGTCATTGGCGGCGGAGGCCGTGAACACGCGCTGGCGTGGAAGCTCAAGCAGTCCGAAGGTGTTGCTCAGGTGTTTGTGGCACCGGGCAACGCGGGCACAGCGCGTGATGCGCAGCTGATCAACCTGCCCCTTACCGACAAGGTGGCGCTGCGCGCATGGGCGCAGGCCAACGGCATCGGCCTGACGGTGGTCGGCCCCGAAGCGCCGTTGGCCGCGGGCGTGGTGGACGAGTTCCGCGCCCACGGGCTGGCCATTTTTGGCCCCACGCAACAGGCGGCGCAACTGGAAAGCTCCAAGGCGTTCAGCAAAGCGTTCATGCAGCGCCACGGCATTCCCACGGCGGCTTACCAAACCTTCACCGACCCGGTGCTCGCCCACGCCTATGTGGATGCGCAGGGCGCGCCCATCGTCATCAAGGCCGATGGCTTGGCGGCGGGCAAAGGCGTGGTGGTGGCTATGTCCTTGGCCGAGGCGCACGAAGCCATCGACTTCATGCTGCTGGACAACACCTTGGGCGTGGTCCACAACGCAGGTGGCGCGCGGGTGGTGATTGAAGAGTTTCTGGACGGCGAGGAAGCCAGCTTCATCGTGTTGTGCGACGGCGAACACGCCCTGCCGCTGGCCACCAGCCAAGACCACAAACGCCTGCTTGACGCTGACCAAGGCCCCAACACCGGCGGCATGGGTGCGTATTCGCCCGCGCCGGTGGTCACGCCAGCGGTACACCAACGCGCCATGGACGAGGTGATTTTGCCCACGTTGCGGGGTATGGCCGCTGACGGCATTCCATATACCGGTTTTTTGTATGCAGGCCTGATGATCACGCCCGATGGGCGCGTCAAAACGCTGGAATTCAATTGCCGCATGGGCGACCCCGAAACCCAGCCGATTTTGATGCGCCTGCAAAGCAACTTGGCGCAGGTGCTGTTGGCCGCTACCCGCACCGAATTGGACCGCGTCAGTTTGGACTGGGACCCGCGCGTGGCGCTGGGCGTGGTGCTGGCCGCCGCAGGCTATCCCATGAACCCCCGCAAAGGCGACGCCATCACCGGCCTGCCCGCCGACGAAGCCGACCGCATGGTGTTCCATGCCGGTACCCGTGACGCCGACGGGGCAATGCACACGGAGGGTGGCCGTGTGCTGTGCGCCACCGTGCTGGCCTCCAGTGTGGCCGAGGCGCAGCGCAGTGCTTATGCCCTGATCGACGGCATTCGGTTTGACGGCATGCAATTTCGCCGCGATATTGGCTACCGGGCGATTTGAACGCCAGCGTTTAGACAGCCGTTTTTCATGGCTGTGCAGCTGAGATTTTGAAAATTTATTCCTATGAGCCTACTGACCCAAGACGTACGCGATTACCTCACCGATCTGCAGGACCGGATCACCTCGACTGTGGCCCTGGTCGACGGCGGTCAGTTTCTGGTGGACAAATGGAAGAAGCCAGCGGGCGATACTCTGCAAGGAAGCGGTATCACGCAGATCCTGGAAGACGGTGCGTTGTTTGAGCGCGCTGGCTGCGGCTTTTCACATGTGCGCGGGCCACGTTTGCCGCCATCAGCCACCCAACACAGACCGGAGCTGGCGGGTGCGCCTTTTGAGGCTATGGGGGTGTCGTTGGTCTTTCACCCGCGCAACCCGTATGTGCCCAC
>JAUXXN010000281.1 GCA_030684755.1 Hydrogenophaga sp. | reverse complement strand
AGCTACGAACAGGACCTGACCTACGCGGAGGTGTTTGACTACGTGGTGGTGGCCAGCGGGCATTTTTCGACGCCGAACGTGCCCTACTTCCCGGGTTTTGAAACCTTCGGTGGCCGGGTGCTGCACGCGCACGACTTCCGCGATGCGCTGGAGTTCAAGGGCAAAGACGTGCTGATCGTGGGCGCCAGCTACTCGGCGGAAGACATTGGTTCGCAGTGCTACAAGTACGGCGCACGCTCCATCACCAGCTGCTACCGCACCAGCCCCATGGGCTACCAGTGGCCCGCCAACTGGGAAGAAAAGCCGCAGTTGCTGAAGGTGGAGGGCAACACCGCCCACTTTGCCGACGGCAGCAGCAAGCACATCGACGCCATTGTGTTGTGCACCGGCTACAAGCACCACTTCCCGTTTTTGCCCGAAGACCTGCGCCTGAAAACCGCCAACCGGCTGTGGCCGCTGAACCTGTACAAGGGCGTGTTCTGGGAAGACAACCCGCAGCTGGTTTACCTGGGCATGCAGGACCAGTGGTACAGCTTCAGCATGTTCGACGCCCAGGCCTGGTACGCACGCGATGTGATTTTGGGCCGCATCCCACTGCCCTCGAAAGCAGCGATGCACGCAGAAAACCAGCAGTGGCGCGAGGAAGAACTGGCGCTGGAAGACGCGCAGCAGATGTTTGAATTTCAGGGCAAATACATTGCGCAGCTGATCGACGCCACCGACTACCCGAGCTTTGACATTGCGGCGGTGAACAAGACCTTTTTGGACTGGAAGCACGACAAGGCCGAAGACATCATGGGCTACCGCAACAAGTGCTACCCATCGCTCATGACCGGCACCATGGCCACACCGCACCACACGCCGTGGCTGGAGGCGCTGGACGATTCGCTGGCCAGTTACTTGTCAACGCCCTCGGCGGCACAGGCCACATAACTTGAACAATTCGGGAGAGCCCCCACCCCAACCCTCCCCCAGCGGGGGAGGGAGCCAGACATGGCGTGCTTAGGCGCCTCGCCGCCGGGAATGTACTCCTCCTTCCCCCGCTGGGGGAAGGCTGGGATGGGGGCAGGTGTTCAGGCGCGCACGCGGCTCTTGTCGGGGTCGTAAAAGATGGGGGCCGACACCGTGGCGGGCAGGCGCTTCTGGTGGCCGTCGAGCTTGCCCACTTCCACCCGCGTGCCCGCCGCCGCATGCAACACGGCCATGCGGCACAGCGCAATGTTCTGCCCCGTCAGTGGCGAGCGTGTGGCGCTGGTGACCACGCCCACCTGCGCATGGCCCACAAACACGCCGTCGCCGTGCGCGGCCATTTCGTTGCCATCGAGCTGCAAGCCCACCAGCTTGCGCTGCGGGTGCGCGCTGCGCTCGATCAGGGCGTCGCGGCCGATGAAGTCGTCTGCCTTGCTCTTGAGCGGCACGCAAAACCCAATGCCCGCCTCGAACGGGTCGGTCTGGTCGCAAAACTCGTGGCCGGCGAACACCAGGCCGGCTTCGATGCGCAAGGTGTCCAGCGCGTCCAGACCCAGCGGCGCGAGACCGAGCGGGGCACCCAGTTCCCACAGACGTGCCCACACACGCGGCGCGTCGCTGGGGTGGCACCACACCTCGTAACCCAGCTCACCGGTGTAGCCGGTTCGCGACACCATGATCGGGCAGCCGTTGTGGTCGTCGAGCCTGCCGACCAGAAAGCGGAACCAGCCCAGGTTGTCCAGCGCGGGTTGTGTGCCGGGTGACCACACCATCTGCTTGAGCAACTCGCGCGAACGCGGGCCCTGCACCGCGACGTTGTGGATATGGTCGCTGGCCGACTTCACCCACACCTTCATGCCGAGTTTTTCGGCCTGCTCGCGCAGCCAGATGCCGCTGTAGTCTTCGCCGCAGATCCAGCGGAAGTTGTCGGGGCCCAGGCGCAGCAGCGTGCCGTCGTCGAGCATGCCGCCGTGCGGGTAACACAGGGCCGAATACACCACTTGGCCCACGGCCAGCTTTTTGATGTCGCGTGTCAGCGTGTACTGCATCAGCGCTTCGGCGTCGGGGCCGATGACCTCGAATTTGCGCAGGGCCGACAGGTCCATCACCACCACCTGCTCGCGGCAGGCGTGGTACTCGGCCACCGCGCCAAAGCCGTCGTAGCGCGTGGGCGTCCACCAGCCCCGGTAGTCGGTGAACTGGCGGGTGAGCGCCGAGGTGGCGGCGTGGAAGCCGCTTTCGCGGGTCATCTCGGGCACGGCGTCGGGGGTGGGTCGGTGGGCAATGGCCATGCTGAAGCGCTCCTGGGCGGCGTAGATGCGGACGTGGATGTCGGTCGGCATCCAGCCGTTGGCGGGGTCGATGTCGTCCGGGCACGAGGTGTTGGCACAGACCATGTCGTCCAGCGCGCGCATCAGCACATGGTCACCCGGGCGCGACCAGGGTTCGTCCATGGTCAGTTGGTTGTGGGCATCGACGCCGGTGTTGTAGAAGAAATTGATGGCGGGCCAGCCGGGCCGCGCGCGCACGCCATAAGGCGCCAGTTCGCGCGAGAGGTTGTCGCTGCAATTGGCGTGGCCGAAGTAACCCATGCTTTCGTAGTAGCGCGCCGCGCAGGCCAGGCCGAAGGTGTCGTGTCGGCCCACGGTGTCTTGCACCAGCTCCAGCACCGGCTGCATCTCGCGGTCAAAAAAGCGCGAATGCAGGCCCGGCCCGGGGTAGGCGCGGCCACCCAGCGTGCGCGTGACCGTGGGGTCCAGCTCTTGTTCGGTGCCCCGGTCCAGCGCGCGGCGGTTGAAGGCCACGAAGTCGGAGCACTGGCGTCCCGCCACGTCAATCACCTGGATGTATTGACCCTTGGCCACGGTGTAGCTGCGCGCCGTGCCGGGCGCAATGGTGAACTCGTCCACCACCTCGCCCAGCGGCTCGGGCAGGGGCACGGCACTGAGGATGCGGCTGCCGCTGCGGTGCACATGCAGGGCCAGCGGCGTGGGTGCGTTCTGGGTGTGCACGCTGCTGTCGGTGCCGGGGGCACACACCAGCACCAGCACCGCGTCGGTGGCGGTGCAGCGTTGGCGCTGGCCCGCCAAGCCGCCTGCGGGCCAGAGTTGGCAGGCTGCGGGTAGTTGGTCCAGGTTGACGCCCCGGCGGCGCAGCGCGGGGTGCGGGCGCTGCAACAGGTGGGCTGCGCCGGTGGCGCCGGGCGAAGCGCGCAGGCCCAGCGCAGCCAGGGCGTCGCGGCCCGCGCTGTCCCAGGCCATCAACTCGCAGGCTTGCTGGCCCTCGGGGTCGATCACCTCCAGCGCGTCGCCCGCAGCCAGCGCCACCACCGTCAGGCCGCCGCCGGACACGCGGTAGCGCTCCAGCGTGGGCGTACGCAGGCTCAGCGCGGGCTCACGCACCCGCGTGGCCACCGGGGGTCGGGCGGCGCTCACATCGCCAGGCCAGCCCATCAGAGCGCCTCGTCGCCTTGTTCGCCGGTGCGGATGCGCACCACCTGCTCCAGAGCGGTGACGAAGATCTTGCCGTCGCCGATCTTGCCGGTGCGCGCGGCCTTCTCGATCGCCTCGATCACCAACGGCAAGCGCTCGTCGGACACCGCCGCCTCCAGCTTCACCTTGGGCAAAAAGTCCACCACGTATTCCGCGCCCCGGTACAGCTCGGTGTGGCCTTTCTGGCGCCCGAAGCCTTTGACCTCGGTGACCGTGATGCCCTGCGTGCCCAGTTCGGAGAGCGCCTGGCGCACCTCGTCGAGCTTGAAGGGTTTGATGATGGCGGTGACAAGTTTCATGGTGTTCTGCCTAATGGGTTGCGTATGGGCGTGGGGTTCATCACGACAGCTTGTAGCCCGGCTCGCCGTGCGATGTGAGGTCCAGACCTTCTACCTCTTCGTCTTCGTCCACCCGAAGGCCGCCGCACACCACCGCCGCCACTTTGAAGGCGATGTAGCTGCTCACGGCCGCGTAGACGATGCTGAACCCGATCGCCAAGAGTTGCACCGGCATCTGCGAGGCCAGGTCGCGGCCTTCGGCAAAGCCCAAGCCACCCAGCATGGGCAGGGCAAACACAGGGGTCAGCACGCCACCGACGATGCCACCAACGCCGTGAACGCCGAACACGTCAAACGAATCGTCCAGCCCGATCATGGGCTTGAGCTTTTCTACCGCCCACATGCAGATGGGCGACGCCAGCGCGCCCACCACCAGCGCGCCCATGGGGCCCACGAAGCCGCAGGCGGGCGTGATGGCCACCAGACCGGCAATGGCTCCAGACACCGCGCCCAGCATGCTGGGTTTGCCACGGTGCTGCCACTCCATCAGCACCCAGGCGACCGTACCTGCCGCTGCGCCCAACATGGTGTTGACCACCACCCACATGGCAAAGCCGTTGGCCGCCAGCGCGCAGCCGCCGCAAAACGCCAACCAGCCCACCCACAGCAGCGAGCCACCGGTCATGGTCATGGTCATGTTGTGTGGTGCCATGGCCGAAGTGCCCACGCCTTTGCGCGCGCCCACCATCCACGCACCCACCAGCGCAGCAATGCCAACGTTGATGTGCACGACGTTGCCGCCAGCAAAGTCCTGCGGACCCATCTCAAACACCCAACCACCGCCCCAACCCATGTGGGCCATCGGCACGTAGTTGATGGTGAACCAGAGCACCATGAACACCAGCACCGCAGCAAACTTCATGCGCTCGGCAAAAGCGCCCACGATGATGGCGGGGGTGATGGCGGCAAACAGCAGCATAAAGAGAAAGAACAGCACCTCCGGGATGCTGCCCTGCAGCGAATCGACCGTGACACCGGCGAGAAACACCTTGTCAAACCCACCAATAAAGGCGTTGGCCGAACCGCCGTCCGAGAAAGCGAGCGAGTAGCCAAACACGGCCCACAACACCGCCATCAAGGCCGTCACGGTGAAGACCTGCATCAGCACAGACAGAACATTCTTGGTGCGTGCCAAGCCACCGTAAAACAGCGCCAGGCCAGGGATGGTCATCAACAAGACCGCAAGGCAGCAGACAAAGACAAAGGCCGTGTCTGCCGCACTGAGCGTGGGCGTGTCAGCGGCCTGAGCCCAGAGAGAAGAGGCACCAAAAAAGAGAGCAGCTGGGGCAATCCAGCGCATGAATGGGATGGGTTTCAAGGGAGACTCCATGTGGCGGTTGTGGACATCTCAAGCCGTGCAAGGAGTGTGCCAATGTTTCTTATCAGTAACATTGATTTCACTGCAAGAAACTGGTGCATGAAACTTAAACAACCCGCTCGCATGCACCGCCATCGCGCCACCGACCTCCATCGGGCTCACCTTTTTGGCGCAGGCGGCTAGGCAACCCCGGCCGGACATGCTGCCACCTTGCGCTCGGGCCCAGAAAATCACGCCAGGCAGGATGGCGTAGAAATATCATTCAAGTCAGATATATTGACAATATCTTACGGAGTAGATATTTCCCATGGACTTGACCCTCGCCTTCCCGGAACAACTGTCGCAGCACCTGCGGTCTCTGCGCAAAGCCCAGGGCTTGACCCAGGCGCAACTGGCTGCTCGCATGGGGGTCACGCAATCGCGCATTTCCGCCATGGAATCGGATGCCACCAAACTCACCACCGAGCAACTCTTTCGGGTGCTGTCGAGCTTGGATACGGGTCTTGTGCTTCGCACGCCAGACCTTGAACCACAGGCCACCGCCACACCCAATCGGCCCAAGCCCCTTGAGGGCGGTACAGGCGGCCTGTGGTGACCGATCGGACCTTATTCCGCCTTGCCTGACTTGTTCTTGGCCTTGTACTGTGCAATCGCCCGGGCCAGGTCTTGGTATTCCTCGCAGGTGGTGTTGCCACAAATGCTCAGCAGCTTGGCCAGGTGTTCTTCGGCTTTCGCGGGATTTTTGTCCATCAGGTACGCCTCACCGATGTATTCGTTGGCGCCCCGGTGCTCGGAGTCAAACCGCAGCGCGAGGCGGTAGTTCTCGAATGCGCGCGGCAGGTCTGGCTTGGCCTGTTTGCGGTAGGCGTAGCCCAGCAGGTTGTGCAGCTCCGGGTTGCCCGGGTGCACCAGCACGGCTTCGGTGAGCACCGCAATGGCCCCCTTCCAGTCTTGGGCCTGGATCGCCTCGCGCGCCAAGGTGATGCGTTCTTTATGAACAACTTTGGGCGCGGGCTGCTTGACAGCGGCTGGGGCGGGCGGTTCGGGCGTATCGGCCGCCACGGCCGCGCCAGAGAAGGTCAGCGCACAGGCGGTGAGCAGTGCGATGAGCGGTTGGTGGAGCGTGAAAGTGTGCATGGGTGTGTGTCTCGAACAGCGTGATCTGCGGCATGTGGGCGGCTGGTTTCAGCTGGGCAGCGCAGCCAGAGCCTGTTGTAGCATTTTTTGCAACAGCGGCTGCACCGAGGTGGCTTTGTATTCCAGGTAGGTGAATGGCGGGTCTTCGCGCATGTAGAGGTGCTGCGCCATTTCCAGCTGGATCGCGTGCACGCCCGCGTCGGGCGCGCCGTAATGGCGCGTGATGTAACCGCCTTTGAAGCGGCCATTCACCACATGGCTGAAGGGGGTTGCAGCCACCTCGGCCACCACGCGCTGAAGGATGGACGGCGCGCAGCTGCGACCATCGGCGGTGCCGAAGTTCAGGTCGGGCAACTGGCCTTCAAACAGGCGCGGCAGCACGCTGGCGATGGAGTGTGCGTCCCACAGCAGCACCGCGCCGTGCAGCGCCTGCAAGCGGTCCAGCTCGGCGCGCAGCGCGCCGTGGTAAGGCTGCCAGTAGCGCGCCAGGCGGTCGGTTTGCTGGGCTGCGTCGGGCGCCTGCGCTTCGGCGTAGAGCGGCTCGCCACGGAAGGTTTCGGTGGGGCACAGGCCGGTGGTGGTCTGGCCGGGGTACAGGCTTTCGCCGCCGGGCGGACGGTTCAGGTCAATCACATAGCGCGACACCTTGGCCTGCAGCACCGAGGCGCCCAGGCCGGTGGCAAAACCGTAGAGCCGGTCCAGGTGCCAGTCGGTGTCTTGTTTCAGCGGCGCGGTGTCGCTCATGTGGGTGGCGAACTCGGGCGGCAGATCGGTGCCCAGGTGCGGAATGGAAATCAGCAGCGGCACGCAGCCCGGGCGCAGCGTGTAGGTTTCGGTGTCGATGGGGGTGCTGGCGTGGGTGGTCATGGGGTTTCCTCAATAGGGCACAACAGGGCGTCGGGCGGCAGGCCGGGCATGGCGCGGCGAATGGCTGGGGCGGTGTCCTGGCGGATCACGTCACGCGTGATGCGGGCAATGTGGTCGTCCAGACCGGCCCATTCGTCTTCGCGCGAGAGCAGAAAAAAATGGCGCTGCCCCAGGCGCGTGGTGGGAATGGGCAGCACCACCACGTCGTCCAAGTATTGGCGCGACTGCAGCAGACACAGCGGCGTGGACAGCGCCCAGCCCAGGCCCGAAGCCACCAGGCTCAGCAGCGGGTCGGTGGCGTCGAACTCGTAGCTGCGCGGCGCCTGCACGCCAATGTGGCGCAAAAAACGCTCAATCTGCTGCCCGATCACCGAACGCTGGCTGTAGCGGATCAGCGGCAGGCCTGCGGGCAGGTCGGACAAGGCGCGCACCGAGGTCAGCCCCGGCACCGCGTGCGCCTTGGGAAACACCGCCACCCACGATTCAGAAAACAGCAGGCGCTGCACGATGCGCGGGTCGTCAATGGCCGAATCGGTGCAGATGGCAAAGTCCAGCTCGCGCCGGCGCAGCTGCTCGGTGAGCGTGGGCGTGAGGCCCGACCACATCAGAATCTGCTGCGCCGAACCCGAAAGCGCACGGATCAGCCGCGGCCCCACGGTGGCGGCAAACGAATCCACGCAACCCAAATGGATGCGCGCATGTTCGTGGCGTGCGGTGGCGCGCACCTGTTCCACCAGGTTGCGCGCCTGGCCCAGCAGGCGCGTGGCGCGTTCGCGCAGCATGCTCCCGGCGTGCGTGGGCACGGCGGGGCGCACCTCGCGGTCCAGCAGCGCAACGCCCAGCTCGGCCTCCAGCGTCTTGACGGCCTGGCTGACCGCGCTCTGGCTCAGCCCCAGTTGCTGCGCCGCCAACGCCATCGAGCCCGCGTCGCACACCGCCACAAACGCTTCGAGCAATTGCAGGTCGGGCAGCGGGCGGGCGCGGCGGGCTTTGCGGGTGCCAAGGGCGGTGGGCAAGGGTTTGGGCATGGTGTTCCAGAAGGGAAAGTCATGGTGACGGACAACGGGGCAACCGACCACAGCATTCGTAAAACCAAACCATAGCATTCGTTTGGCTTCAGTTGTGCAGCACTTGGCCCGGGGCTTCTAAGCTGAGCCCCACTGACCACCCTCGTTCCACCCACAACCCACTGACTGCCCAGAAAGGCCCTCCCCATGCAAAGTTATGACGCCATCGTGATCGGTGCCGGTGTGATCGGAAGTTCGGTCGCCTACCACCTAGCCCGCTTGGGGGCTGGCAAGGTGCTGGTGCTGGACCGCTCACAAATCGGCTCGGGCACCAGCACCCAGTCTTCGGGCATTTTGCGCACCCACTATTCCGTCATTGAAAACGTGGAACTCGCCAAACGCTCGTGGTCGGTGTTCAACGACTTCGCGGGCTACCTGGGCGACGAAGAAGCGTCCGCCGGACTGGTGAAATGCGGCTACCTGATCTGCGCGCCCGAAGGCCCCAAGCTCGAACCCCTGCGCGCCGCGCTGGCCGGCCAGGTGGCCATGGGCATCCGCGTGGATCTGATCGACCAGGCCCAGGCCAGCGCCCTGCTGCCCATCGCCCAGTTTGACGACGCGGTCCTGATGGGTTACGAGCCCGAAGCCGGTTTTGCCGACGCCTACCTGGTGGCCACCGGCTTTGCCCGCGCTGCGCGCCGCCAGGGCGTGAAGATCATGGAAGGCGTCAACGTGGAACGCCTGCTGATGGACGGCGGGCGCGTGGTCGGCGTGGAAACCAGCCAAGGCACGTTCCACAGCAACACCGTCATCAGCACCCAAAACATCTGGGCCGGTGACATTGAGCGCTGGACCGGCGTGCCCACCCCGGTGAAGGCCGAACGCCACGCCGTGCTGGCCCTGGAAGGCCCCGAGGCCTACAGCTTCCAGATGCCGGTGTTCAAAGACCTGGGCTCGCCCGGCATGCTGTACTGCCGCAGCTACGGCGGCAACCAGATGCTGGTGAGCGAAGGCACGGTGGGCGAAACGCTGGCCGTTCCCGACAACGAACAGGGCGACATTTCCATGGACTACGTGGTGGAAGTGGGCGAGCAGGTGGCGGAGCGCTTCCCGTCGTTCGGCGAGGCCGGGCTGGCCTCGTCGTGGACCGGCGTGTACGACGTGACCCCCGACTGGAACCCGGTGCTGGGCCGCCTGCCCGATGTGCCCGGCCTGGTGGTGGGCTACGGCTTTTCGGGCCACGGCTTCAAGCTCTCGCCCGGCGTGGGCCTGGTGCTGGCGCAAGAAGCGCTGGGCCTGCCCACCGATGTGTCGCTGGCGCCCTACGCGCACGAGCGTTTTCGCAGCGGCAACCTGCTCACCGGGCGCTACGGCCTGGGCGCGGTGTCCTGAGCGGCAAGGCTTTCATGCTTGCGCCGATGCCGTTGCCAGTGACTTCGCTCGTGCCGGTGACTTTGCCGATAGCGACACCTGCGACGGTGCCGGAAACTTCGCTCTTGCCGGTGCACCGCGTGGCCGGTGCCCGTTTCTCGCAGCGGTACTTCAGCTTGCAGGCGCTGACGCGCGAGCCCTGGAAAAACCAAGGCGGCTGGACCCGCACCGTGGCCAGCGCCCAAGGCGCCGACGGCCAGACCGACTGGCGCGTGAGCGTGGCCGACATCACCGCCGCAGGCCCGTTTTCGGTGTTTGAAGGGCTGGACCGCCAAGCCGTGATGCTGCAAGGCGCCCGCCTGCGCCTGCGCGCCGAACCGCCCAACCCATCCGAACCCGACATCCACTTCAACGGCGCAGGCAGCCGCGCCGCCTTTGCGGGCGAGCGCAGGCTGGTGTGCGACGCCCCCACCGAACCCACCGCGCTGTGGAACGTGATGCACCGCCGGGGCCGCGTGCGCGCCGAAGTGGCGGTGCACAGCGACACGGTGCTGCACCTGCCCCCAGCGCGCCACCTGTTGGTTTACGTGATGAGCGGCGAGGTGGAACTGGCCCTGCCGCAAGGCCGAACCCAGGGCCTGAGCGCAGGCCAGGGTTTGCACCTGCAACACACCCCGGCGCAGGCGCTGCTAGCACCTTGCCGGGTGGGGAGTCGGGTGGTGGTGACGGTGATTGCGGAAGATAAAAACCCGCTTTGAGCGGGCTTCTGTCGTGGATGTCGGCCAGGCCTCACGCAACCTTGCGGGTCGGCTCCTCAACCCAGGCAGCGCTGTCACTGGCCTTTTGGGCTTTTGCTTGCTCGGCCTCAAAGATTTCCTTGAGAGCGCCCGGCACAAAACGGGCCATCACGTCCCGCATCAAAGGCTGATAACCGACCCCGTGAAAGTGGGCGATCAGCTTGTAGTGCTCGATCAACTGTTTCGGGAGACGGATCGAGATGGACTGAAGTTCAAGCGCCGCATTCAGGGCGTCTTCGTGCACGGGGTCAGCCACCTGCACGTGTTCTTCGTCGGCACCCAGCTCGCGCAGTTCCCATGCTTCATGGGTGGTGTCCTTGACCTTTTGCTTAACCATATAAATTTCTCCGCTATGTATAAAAATCCAGTATTCAGCAGGTTTAGCCGTGTTTGCGGTATATGCGCTCTTCTGCTTCGTTGGGCTCAAAGGCCGACCGCAGGTGTATAAAACCTTCGATCTGTATATACACAATTTTCAGCATCCTGCCCTTGTTGGTCGGCGCAAGAAACCAAAGCGTGGGCGGGGTTGTTTTGTGTTCTTCCCTGCTGTCTGTCAGCAACCGGCCCGCCCTGTTAAAAAAGCACTGTTCAACCTCTGCTCGAACCACATGGTGCTTTTCCAGAAGCTTCCGCTCTACATCGACTGAGATCTTTAAGTTCTTCAAGAAAATCCCCCTGAAAAGTCAACATCATATTTTTGTATATACAAAACCGACATTCTACTGGGGAGGCTAACACCAAGTCCACAGGCCAATCTCTTGCTATTGGCCAACAAACCATCTTGCCGAATGTGCTTAAGCCCGCCGGGCAAGCTGGTGGATGGGAGAGCATTTCCGGGTCGTATGTGGCTTGTCAGGCGGTCCTGCCGATGCCATGAATTCACTTGGGAAAACGCGAAAAATTTACTCTGCCATTCATCCAAAATTTACTTTGCTTTTCACCTGGAATTCAGCCACAGCACCACCCTGCGCCCCATCACGCCCCTGCGTGCAACGCGTGCCAACACGCTGTGAATATTCAGGCCGCAGCCAGTTCCCGCACTTGGCTCAGGCTGTCTTTGAACGCAATCTTGGCGATTTTCAGGTCGTAAAGCGCACCACCGCCGCAGGCCCATTTTCGGTGTTTGAAGGTCTGGACCGTCAGGCCATGATGCTGCAAGGCACCCGCCTGCGCCTGCGCGCCGAGTTGGCCGTGCCCAGCCACTCTTGCAGTACGGCGCCGGGATGGTGAGGGTTGTGCATACGGCCCATGAGACGCCTCCTTCAGCGTTTCAAATCCCGGTAAAAATTTTCATGCGGCCCCAGGGCTTCCAGGTACACCAAGCACACTTCGTCGTCGCGGGTGTAGCCCAGCAAATACAGCTGGCCC
>JAUXXN010000278.1 GCA_030684755.1 Hydrogenophaga sp. | reverse complement strand
CGAAGCCGCCGCCGCACCCGAACCCGCGCCAGCTCAAGCCCAGACCCAGACCGAAGCCGATTCCGCCGCTGTTGCCCCGACCGCCCAAGCCGAAACCGCCGCCGAAGCCCAAGCCGACCCCGCCCCCGACACCCCCACCGGCGAAGCCCCCGCGCCGGCACAACCCAAAGCCCAAGATGACCACGCTGATCTGCAACTGCAACCAGACCATGCCCCTGAACGCGAAAGCCCTGGGCGAGGCGCTGGATGAAGACCTGACGCTGCACACCACCCTGTGCCGCCGCGACGCGCCAGCCTTTCAAAAGGCCAGCCGAAGCAGCGACGACTTGGTGGTGGCCTGCACGCAAGAAAGCCGTTTGTTCACCGAACTGGCTGAGCAAACCGAGGGTGCGGTGTCGCTCGACGTGCGGCCCATCCGCTTTGTCAACATCCGCGAAACCGGCGGCTGGGGCCGCGAAGCCGCCCAAGCCACACCCAAAATAGCCGCCCTGCTCGCCGCCGCCCGCCTGCCCGACGCCGAGCCCGTGCCCACCGTGACCTACAAAAGCGCTGGGCGCCTGCTCATCATCGGCGCGCTGGAAGACGCCGAGCGCGCCGCCGCCTTGGTGGCCGATGTGTTGGACGTGACCCTGTTCGCCACCGGTGGCGCCGGCATGCAGGCGCGCCGCTTCCCCGTCATCGCCGGTGACTTGCCCCAGGTGCGCGGCTGGCTGGGCGCGTTTGACGTGCAATGGACCACCCGCAACCCCATCGACCTGGACCTGTGCACCCGCTGCAACGCCTGCGTGGCCGCCTGCCCCGAAGACGCCATCGGCCTGGACTACCAGATCGACATGGGCCGCTGCCAGTCGCACCGCGCCTGCGTGAAAGCCTGCGAAGCCGTGGGCGCCATCAACTTCCAGCGCGCGCCACAGAGCCACAGCGAGAAATTCGACTTGGTGCTGGATCTGCGCAAAACCCCAGCTTTCAGCCACCACGCCCACCCGCAAGGCTACGTACACCTACCCGGCGGCCTGAACGACGCCACGGCCATGCAGGCCCTCATCAAGCTGCGCGACCTCGTGGGCGAGTTTGAAAAACCCAAGTTCTTCACCTACAAGCAAAAAATCTGCGCCCATGGCCGCAACGAGCAAGTCGGCTGCAACGCTTGCGTTGAAATCTGCTCAGCACTCGCCATCAGCAGCGACCTGAAACGCAACCAAATCGTCGTCAACCCCAATTTGTGCGTCGGCTGCGGCGCCTGCACCACGGTGTGCCCCACCGGCGCGCTGAGCTACGCCTACCCCCGCGCCAGCGAACAGGGCGTGAAACTGCGCACCCTGCTGGCCACCTACGCCAAAGTCGGCGGCCAACACGCAGCCCTGTTGCTGCACAGCCAAGAAGCCGGTGCCGCCCTCATCCAAGACCTGGGCCGCGCCGCTGCGCTCGACAAAACCGTGCGCGGCGTGCCCGCCCGCGTCATCCCCGTGCCGCTGTGGCACACCGCGTCTGTCGGGCTTGACGTGTGGCTGGCCGCCTTTGCCTACGGCGCTTCGCAAGTTTGGGTGCTCGCCACTGGCGAAGAAGCGCCGCAGTACCGCGCCGCCCTGGCCGAACAAATGGCCGTGGTCCAGGCCATCGTCACCGGCCTGGGCTACAGCGGCCAACACTTCAAGCTGATTGAAGCCCGCGACGCTCGCGACCTCATGGCGCTCGACGCCGCCTTGGGCGAAGCCCCGGCACAGGGCGTGAAACGCCGCGCCAGCTTTGCCGTGCAAGCCGAAAAACGCGCCACCGTCGAACTCGCCATCGACCATCTGCTGCAAGACAGCGCCGCCCATCCGCAGCGCGCCCAGGCAGGCGAAGCCCTGGCCCTGCCCGCCGCCTCGCTCTTGGGCACCATCGCCGTCAACAAAGACACCTGCACCCTGTGCCTGAGCTGCGTCAGCGCCTGCCCGGCCAGCGCTTTGCAAGACAACGCCGAGCGCCTGCAACTGCGCTTCATTGAGAAAAACTGCGTTCAGTGCGGCCTGTGCGCCAGTACCTGCCCAGAAAACGCCATCACGCTCACCCCGCGCCTGCTGCTGTCCGAGCAGCGCAAACAGCTGCGCGTGCTTAACGAAGCCCAGCCTTACCAGTGCATCCGGTGCAGCAAACCCTTTGGCACGCTCAAAGGCATTGAAGTGATGCTGGGCAAGCTGGCTGGCCACGCCATGTTCCAGGGCGAAGCGCTGGAACGC
Organism: Hydrogenophaga sp.; assembly: GCA_030684755.1. Classification (GTDB taxonomy): domain Bacteria; phylum Pseudomonadota; class Gammaproteobacteria; order Burkholderiales; family Burkholderiaceae_C; genus Hydrogenophaga. The sequence goes on along the minus strand of JAUXXN010000278.1, from coordinate 5,258 downwards.
CTGAAAATGTGCGGCGACTGCCGCGTGGTGGACATCTATTCCAACCCGGGCGAAACCCGCATAAACGATGTGTAACCCCCTGCGCCGCTTCGCGTCTTCCCCCAAGGGGGACCGCGCCTGTGGCCTGGCAAAGCCAGTTCCACGGCACGCCTTGCCCATCCCCGGCATGCCCAGTTTTGTAGCGAACAGCGAACCTCAGCAGCAAGCAACATGAACGACTCCATCCCCGTGTCCTCCGCCCTCGACGAAGAAACCGCCCGCGCCGAGGTGTATGGCCTGCTGGCCGCGCTGTACTACGCCGCGCCTTCGCCCGAACTCATGGCCCAACTGCGTGTGGCCGTCACCGAAGCGCCTGCTGCTGGTGGCTTTTTAGAAGAACCCTGGCGCGACCTGGTGGCCGCCGCCCGCGCCGTGAGCGACGCTGATGTGGCTGCGGAATTCGACGCCCTGTTCGGTGGCGTCGGAAAGCCCGAAATTTTCCTGTTCGGTTCGCATTACATCAGCGGCTTTTTGAACGAAAAACCCCTAGCAGCCCTGCGCACCGACCTCGCAGCCCTCGGCCTGGGCCGCGACGACACCATGTCGGACACCGAAGACCATTTCGCTTACCTTTGCGAAGTCATGCGCTACCTGATCGCAGGCGAAGACGTCGAAGTGGCCAACCTCAGCCAACAACAAAAATTCTTCACGACCCACCTGCAACCCTGGACCAGCGCCATGTGCGACACGGTGGCCGCCCACCCCAAGGCCAAGTTTTACGCTGCGCTGGCGGGGTTTACGCGGGCGTTTTTGTCGGTGGAAACGCAGGGGTTTGATATGTTGGGGTGAGGGGAGGGGGCTGCGCTCAGGTCGGCACAATCCGGCCTGAATGCCGTGTCTTTTTGTGTGTCAAAAAGGGCGTCGGGCGCTCTGCTATCGTCAAGCGTCAGCAAAATTTTGCCCAACACGCCTGCGCCACCGAGCTTTTCCAATGGCCATCAAAAAGTCAGATCTCTATTCTTCCCTCTGGGCCAGCTGCGACGAACTGCGCGGCGGTATGGATGCCAGCCAGTACAAGGACTACGTCCTGTTCATGCTGTTCATCAAATACATCAGCGACAAATACGCCAACTCCGACGACTTCGCGCCGCCCGTTGTCATTCCCAAAGGTGCCAGCTTCCCGGATATGGTGGCCCTCAAAGGTAAGGGCGACATTGGCGACAAGATCAACACCCAAATCATCCAGCCGCTGATTGACGCCAACGCACGCTTAGCGCGCAGCGACTTCCCCGACTTCAACGACCCCAACAAGCTCGGCCAGGGCAAAGAGATGGTGGACCGCCTCACCAACTTGGTGGCCATCTTCCAAAAACCCGAGCTGGACTTTTCAGACAACCGCGCTGAGCACGACGACATCTTGGGCGATGCGTATGAATACCTCATGCGCCACTTCGCTACCGAAAGCGGTAAAAGCAAAGGCCAGTTCTACACGCCCAGCGAAGTCAGCCGCGTCATTGCCAAGGTGATCGGCATCGGCCCGCACAACACCCGCGCCAGCACCACCGCCTACGACCCCACCTGCGGTTCGGGCTCGCTGCTGCTGAAAGTGGCCGCCGAAGCTGGCAACAAAATCACGTTGGAAGGGCAAGAAAAGGACGTGACCACCGCTGGCCTCGCGCGGATGAACATGATCCTGCACGACTTCCCCACCGCCAATATCTTGAGCGGTAACACCCTAAGCAACCCGAAGTTTCTGGACGGCCAGCAACTACGCGCTTACGACTACGTGGTGGCCAACCCTCCGTTTTCAGACAAAGCCTGGAGCACCGGCCTCACCCCTGCCAACGACCCGTTCCAACGCTTCACCTGGGGCGAACCACCCACCAAGCAAGGCGACTACGCCTACCTGCTGCACATCATCCGCAGCATGAAAGCCAATGGCAAAGCCGCCTGCATCTTGCCGCACGGCGTGCTGTTCCGGGGCAACGCCGAGGCCGTCATTCGCAAGCAACTCGTCACCAGTGGCATCTTGAAAGGCATCATCGGCCTGCCTGCCAACCTGTTTTATGGCACCGGCATTCCCGCCTGCATTTTGGTGCTGGACAAAGAAAACGCCACCGCCCGCAAGGGCGTGATGATGGTGGACGCCAGCAAAGGCTTCATCAAAGATGGCAACAAAAACCGCCTGCGCGAGCAAGACATTCACCGCATGGTGGACGCGTTCCGCAAAGGCGAAGACGTAGCAGGCTACGCCCGCCTGGTGCCGCTGGATGAAATGGCCAGCGACAAAAACGACTACAACCTCAACCTGCCGCGCTACATCGACAGCAGCGAGCCCGAAGACATTCAAGACCTGACGGCCCACCTGCAAGGCGGCATCACCACCCGCGACCTGGACGCGCTGGCCGCCTACTGGCAGGTCATGCCCAGCGTGCGCGCCACGCTCTTCAAACCCCTGCGCCCCGGCTATAGCCAGCTGCAGCAACCCATTGCCGAGGTCAAGGCAGTCATCTTGGGCCACGCCGAATTCACAGCCTTCCACGCCCAAGCCACCAGCCTGTTTGACGACTGGCGCACCCGCCACACCCCACGCCTCATGGCCTTCAAAAAGGGCGACCAACCCAAGGCACTGGTGGAAGCCCTGGCCGAAGACCTGCTGGCCAGCTTTAAACCCGCGCCGTTGGTGGACGCCTACGCCGTGTACCAGCAGCTCATGGACTACTGGGCCGAAACCATGCAGGACGACGCCTACCTGATCGCCCTGGACGGCTGGGTGGCCAAAGCCCAGCGCGTGGTGGAGACCGACAAAAAAGGCAAACAAAAAGACAAAGGCTGGGCCTGCGACCTGCTGCCCAAACCCTACGTGGTGGCGCGCTACTTTGCCGCCGAGCAGACCGCGCTGGACGCGAAGCAGGCCGCGCTGGACGCGGTGAGCAGCCAACTGGCCGAGCTGGAAGAAGAGCACAGCGGCGACGAAGGCGCGTTCGCCAGCCTGGACAAAGTGAACGCCGCCAGCGTGAAAGAGCGCATCAAAGAAGTTGCCGCCGACCCGGAAGCCGCCGACGAGCTGAAGGTGTTAAAGCAATGGCTCACGCTCAGCACCGAAGAGGCCGCTTTGAAGAAAGCCGTGAAAGAACTCGATGCACAGCTGGACCGCCAAGCCTTTGAGCAGTACGCCCGCCTCAGCCTGGTGGAAATCCAAGTCTTGACGATCCACGACAAATGGCTGGCCCGCCTGGGTCAAGACCTTCAAGCCGAGCTGGACCGCGTGAGCCAGACGCTGACGCGGCGGATTCGGGAGTTGGCCGAACGTTACGCCACGCCTTTGCCTGCGCTGTCCGATGAAGTAGAAGCACTGACCGCCAAAGTGGGTGAGCACCTGAAAAAAATGGGGGTGGTATGGCACTGAACACCAGCAGCAGCCTGTTCAAGCACCCCTACACCAAGACTGAGTTTGTCGAACAAGACCTTTTGGTGCATCGCAGCACCGCCATGAACACACACCAAAAACAAGGTTTTTTGATGTACGTTGCGGCGACGTGCATCAAAAATAGTGGTTTTCTCAACATGTTGGGCCGGTACGCGGCACCCCTGCGCCATGTCGGAGCATCACACAGCGCAGACCCTCGCACGGGCGTGCGCAAGCTGGTGCTTCAGTCAGCGGCAATGTGTGCGAAGGCTTCGCACAAATTTAAATCGTGCAAAGCTGCGTTGCACTTTTGGCTGCATGCCCTTAACGCCAGCCTGCAAGCCGAGCTGGACCGCGTGAGCCAGACGCTGACGCGGCGGATTCGGGAATTCGCTAAGCGGTATGCGGTGCCGCTGCCTGAACTGGTGGATGAGGTGGAGGCGCTGTCGGGCCGGGTGAAAGCGCACCTTCAGCGCATGGGAGTGGCGTGGCGATGAACACGGAGGTTCAAGAGCCTGCGGCGAAATATGAGCGCACTGAGTTGGGTAATCTACCTAGCGAGTGGAGAGTATGTGCCGTTGGCGATGCTTTTGAAGTTTGCAATCAACTTCGCTATCCCATTAGTCAATCTTTGCGGGCCAAGATATCCGGGCCTTATCCTTACTACGGCCCGACCAGCATTCAAGGATGGATCGATGAGTTCAGGCTAGATGGTGAATACGCCTTAATCGGAGAAGATGGCGACCACTTTCTCAAGTGGGCTTCCCAGCCAATGACTTTGCTCGTTAAAGGCAAGTTCAACGTCAACAATCACGCACACGTTGTGAAGGGAACTGCCAATCAAGCCTCTTGGTTCTACTGGTTCTTTGCACATCGTGATCTGACCTCGCATCTGACTAGGCAAGGTGCGAGCAGGTACAAGCTGACGAAAGCCAGCTTGCTTAAATTGCCATGCGCATTGCCACCGCTGGAAGAACAACGCGCCATCGCCACCGCCCTCTCCGACGTCGATGCCCTGATCGCCGGGTTGGAGCGGCTGATCGCCAAGAAGCGCGACATCAAACAGGCCGCGATGCAGCAACTCCTCACCGGCCAAACCCGCCTGCCGGGGTTCAGTGGGGAGTGGGAGTGCCGACGGCTTGGCGACTTCGTTCAGTTTCTCAAGAACGGTGTCAACTCTCGCGCTGAGCTGGCGCAAGACGGTGACGTGAAGTATCTCCACTACGGAGACATACACGGAGCCTCTGGCGTTTTTCTCGACGTGGCGCAGACGGCGATGCCTTGTTTGCCGCAAGCCAAAGCGTATGCACTCGACCGCCTTCGCGACGGTGATCTTGTGTTCGCAGATGCCTCGGAAGACATGGACGGCATTGGCAAGGCTGTTGAACTCCGAGTTGCCGCAGGCTCAGAAGTGGTATCAGGACTCCACACCATCGCAGCCAGGTTTGACAAGCAAATTCTTGCTGACGGGTTCAAGGCTTACCTTCAATTCATGCCTCAGTTCAGCCGACACCTCAAGCGGCTTGCGGCAGGCACCAAAGTGTTCGCTACCCATCGTGGACATGTTGCAAGCGCTGAGCTGAATCTGCCGGGGGTAGAGGAACAAACCGCCATCGCCAACGTCCTCTTCACCATGGACATCGAACTGTCTGCCCTCGAAGCCCGCCTGTCCAAAACCCGGGCCATCAAGCAGGGCATGATGCAAGAGCTGCTGACCGGAAGGACACGCTTGGTCTAGCGCGTCTGGGTCCAGTTGGCTGCAGCAAAAAAATACTCAACCAGGGACAGGTTCATGAAATCCACCAGCGAAGACATCCGCCAATGGCTGCTCAAGCAGCCAGACTGGCTTCAAGAGGCTGCAGATCGACTG
>JAUXXN010000274.1 GCA_030684755.1 Hydrogenophaga sp. | reverse complement strand
CTGGGCATTGCAGGTTGTCCGGTGTTTGACGTGCAGGCGGTGTGCAGTGGTTTCATTTACGCGCTCACCGTGGCCAACTCGCTGATCCAGACCGGTACCGCCACCAAAGCGCTGGTGGTGGGTGCTGAGGTTTTCAGCCGCATTCTGGATTTCACCGACCGCACCACGTGTGTGTTGTTTGGTGATGGCGCCGGGGCAGTGGTGCTTGAAGCCAGCGACACGCCTGGCATTTTGGCCACCGACATCCATGCCGATGGCAAGCACAGCGGCATTTTGTGCGTGCCCGGTCATGTGTCGGGCGGCAACGTGTTGGGCGACCCACTGTTAAAAATGGACGGTCAGGCGGTGTTCAAGTTGGCGGTGGGCGTGCTCGAAGACACCGCCCGTGCCGCGCTAGCAAAAGCGGGCAAAACAGCCGCAGACATTGATTGGCTGATTCCTCACCAAGCCAACATCCGCATCATGCAAAGCACCGCCAAAAAGCTCAAGGTGCCCATGGATAAAGTGGTGGTGACGGTGGACCAGCACGGCAACACATCGGCGGCTTCCATTCCTCTGGCGCTGGACCATGCGGTGCGCGCAGGTCAGGTCAAAAGAGGCGACACGCTCATGCTCGAAGGAGTGGGCGGTGGCTTCACATGGGGCTCTGTGCTGCTGGACTTCTAAGCAGAGTCGGTTTACCGAAACACCGTTACTGTTTCGCTCGGCTATTTCGAGTGTGGATTGAAACATGAAAAATTTTGCTTTTGTTTTTCCCGGCCAAGGTTCGCAGTCGGTCGGCATGCTAGACGCTTGGGGTGACCATCCCGCTGTGTTGGAAACCTTGCAAGAAGCGTCAGACGCGCTGGGCGAAGACGTTTCTGCCTTGATCAAAGACGGCCCTAAAGAAGCGCTGGCCCTGACCACCAACACCCAGCCGGTGATGTTGGTGGCCGGTGTTGCCGCCTGGCGGGTGTGGCGGGCCGAGGGTGGCGCGCTGCCAGCCGTGGTGGCCGGGCATTCGCTGGGTGAATATTCGGCGCTGGTGGCTTCTGGCGTGTTAACGCTGGTGCAGGCGGCGCCCCTGGTGCGCTTTCGCGCGTCGGCCATGCAAGAAGCGGTGCCCGTGGGCACGGGCGCCATGGCTGCTATTTTGGGGATGGACGCGGCCCGCGTAATTTCCGGTTGCGCCGAGGCGCAGGCCACGTTTGGCGCGGGCAGTGCCGAGGTGGTGGAAGCGGTCAACTTCAACGACCCCGCGCAAACCGTCATTGCTGGTAGCAAAGCGGCGGTCGAAAAAGCCTGCGCAATGCTCAAGGCCAGCGGTGCCAAGCGCGCGCTGCCGTTGCCTGTGTCGGCACCCTTTCATTCCAGCCTGATGAAGCCCGCCGCTGAAAAGCTGCAGGAAAAATTGGCGAGCATGGCGTTTGCCGCGCCCCAGATTCCGGTGTTGAACAACATCGACGTGGCGGTGCAGACCGATGCGGATGCCATTCGCGATGCGCTGGTGCGCCAGGCCTTTGGGCCGGTGCGCTGGGTGGAGTGTGTGGGCGCCATCAAGGCGCGTGGCGTGACCACGTTGGTGGAATGCGGCCCGGGCAAGGTGCTGGCTGGCATGGTCAAACGCATCGACGCCGAGCTGACCGGCGCAGCCCTTTACGACCCGGCCACACTGGCTGATGCGAAGGCCCTGCTGGCCTGACCCACGGAGCAAATACATGTCTGAAATCAAATGTGCAGGCCAGGTGGCCTTGGTGACCGGCGCCTCGCGCGGCATTGGTGCGGCCATTGCCCAAGAGCTGGTGGCGCGTGGCCTGACCGTGATTGGAACAGCAACCAGCGACGAAGGTGCGGCCAAAATTGGTGCGGTGCTGGCGGCGGTACCCGGCGCGGCCGCAGGTTGCCGTGGTGCGCGGCTGGACGTGAACGACGCCCAGGCGGCCGAGGCTCTGATCAATGAGATTGTGAAAGCACATGGCGGTTTGCAGGTGTTGGTGAACAACGCTGGCATCACCCGCGACATGCTAGCCATGCGCTTGAAAGACGACGATTGGGATGCTGTGCTCGACACCAACCTGAAGGCGGTGTTTCGCATGAGCCGTGCCGTGATCCGGCCCATGATGAAGCAGCGCTACGGCCGCATCATCAGCATCACCAGCGTCGTCGGCGCATCGGGTAACGCGGGACAAGCCAACTACGCCGCAGCCAAAGCCGGCGTGGCCGGCATGACGCGTGCATTGGCCCGCGAACTGGGCAGCCGCAACATCACAGTCAACTGCGTGGCGCCGGGTTTCATTGAAACCGACATGACCGCAGCCCTGCCCGAAGAGCAGCAAAAAGCTTTGCTGAGCCAGATTCCACTGGGCCACTTGGGCAAGCCTGCCGACATTGCCCATGCGGTCGTCTATCTGGCCAGCCCGCAAGCCGCCTATGTGACGGGGCAAGAGCTGCACGTCAATGGTGGCATGTTCATGGCCTGAGCAGGCGCTGCCATTTTTTGATTTTCAACGCCGCAAAAGCCGTCCGGCGGGCCGTTTAGAGATGCCTCTCTAGCCCGGTTAAAATGACGGTCTGTATTTCAACCACCCTCAGAGGGACTTATGAGCGATATCGAAGCA
>JAUXXN010000257.1 GCA_030684755.1 Hydrogenophaga sp. | reverse complement strand
AGACCTGCACGCACTGTGGTTCGTCGAAGTGGCCCACACACTCGGTGCATTTGGCCGGGTCAATTTCGTAGATTTCCTCGCCCATGTAGATCGCCTCGTTCGGGCACTCGGGCTCGCACACGTCGCAGTTGATGCATTCGTCGGTGATCATCAGTGCCATGTCAGGCCTCCAGCCTTTTGGGCAGCAGCCGCTGGGCCACGGCAGCGCTCACCATTTGCGAAACATCGCCGTTCAGGTAAGAAATTTCGCGCACCAAGGTGCTGGAAATGCATTGCAGCTCGGCCTGCGGCAGCAAAAATACGGTTTCCACCGCCGGGTTGAGCTTGCGGTTCATGGCCGCCATCTGGGCTTCGTAGTCGAAGTCGGTCAGGTTGCGGATGCCGCGCACCACGGCCGACGCATTTTTCTGGCGGCAAAAATCCATGATCAGACCGTCAAAGGGGAGTACACGCACGCTCCCGGGCATGCGGGCTGCGGCCTCGGCCGCCATCTCCAGGCGCTCGGCCAGAGTGAAACGGGTCTTTTTGTGGTGCGCCATGGCCACTGCAATGATCACCTCATCAAACAACAGCGAGGCACGGCGGGCTACGTCTTCGTGACCCAGGGTGAGGGGGTCGAAGGTACCGCTGTAAATGGCGATGCGGGAAATAGCAGACGTTGAAGACAGATCGGTACTCATGCTTTGAATTATGCGGGAGGGCTGGCGTGGGAATTATTGAGCAGGCAATAGCCGCAGCAGGTGAAAGGCGACTTGGCCCGCCTTGCCCTGGCGCTGCACCTGCAAGCCGATTGCGGCCAGTTCGTCGACACCCCAAGCGCGTGGGGCCTCCAGGTAAAGCAGCCCTGTTTCGCGCACAGCGGCGCGGGCAGCGGCAAGTGCGGCGAGCACCAGCACATCGTTTTGACCATCGGCAAACGGCGGGTCCAAGAACACCACATCCAAACCCAGGCCACCGCGCTGGCGCAGCGCAGCCACGCCGTCGCCGCGCTCCACACGGACCGTGTTGGCGCTGAGCTTGGTTTTGCTGCGGTTCAGGGCGCTCAGCAAAGCGCTGTCTTGCTCAACCAGCACCACCTCGGCGGCGCCTCGCGAGGCGGCTTCAAAGCCGAGGGCACCGGTACCGGCAAAGGCATCTAGGCATCGCAGGCCTTGAAGGTCTTGGCCAAGCCAATTGAACAGGGTTTCGCGCACGCGGGCAGGCGTTGGCCGCAGACCGGGCAGGTTGGCCACCGGGAGCTTGCTGCGCTTCCACTGGCCACCGATGATGCGCACCTCGTTGGGCACGTTGGCCGCGCGCTGGGGCGCGGCGGAGACTGGTTTTTTCATGCCCGTAGCTTAACGCTCACGGCTGGGCGCCCAACACCACGGTGACCATGCGCTCGGGCTGCAGCACGCGGCTGAAGGCGCGACGGATGTCAGCCACGCTCACGCGCTGCACCTGCTCGGTCCAGGTGTTCAAATAGTCCAGCGGCAAGCCGTTCCAAGCGATGTTAGCCACGTTATCGAGCAGTTTGCGGTTGCTGTCGATGCGCAGCGCAAAGCTGTTGACGAGAAAGTCTTTGGCGGCTTGCAGTTCGGTCTCTGTGGGGCCTTGTTCGACGAACCCGAGCACCACGTCGCGTGCCACGCCCACAGCTTGGGCCGCTTGGTCTGGCCGGGTGGTGAGGCCAACTTGGAACGCGCCCGCGTGCAGGCCGGGGGCGAAGTAGCTGTAAACGCTGTAGCTCAGGCCGCGCTTTTCGCGCACCTCGGTGGTCAGGCGCGACACAAAGCCGCCGCCGCCCAAAATGTGATTGCCCACGAACAGTGGGAAAAAGTCGGGGTCGTTGCGGGCCATGCCGGGCTGGCCGATCAGCACCTGGGCCTGCGCGGCGTTGAACGGCAGCTGCGCGTTCACCGCTTGCTTGAGCGGCTGCACATGGGGCACAGCGGGCAAGGTGGTGCAGCCGTGCGGCTGCACAGCGCCCACCAGCTGGCCCACGATGCGGTCGGCCTGCGCCCGGTTGATGGCACCCACCAGCGTCACTTGGGCGCGGCAGGCGGCCACATGGCGGCGGTAAAAGGCGCGCATGTCGGCCACCGAAATAGCGTTGAGTGTGGCCGCCACGGGCTCAAAGCCATACGGGTGGCTGCCGTAGACCGCGCGGGCAAAAGCTCGGGCGGCTTGGGTGGCGGGGCGGGTGTCGGCCTCTTTCAGGGCGGCCAGGGTACGCTCGCGGTCGCGCTGCCACACAGCGTCAGGCCAAGCGGGTGCGGCCAGTTGGCGGGCAGCCAGGGACACAGCGCGCTCCAGCAGGTCGGGTTCGGTGAGGGTGCGCAGCGACAGGCTGAAGCGATCGCTGCTGGCTTGGGCACCGAACTGGGCACCGAGGTCGACCCAGGCTTCGCTGAGCTGGTTTTCGTCCAGCGCGGGCAGGCCGGGTTGTGCAGCCACACCGGCTGAAAGCAGGCCGGCGGTGGCGCTGGCCAGACCGGCTTGGGCGGCGGGGTCGCGGCGGCTGCCGCCGTCAAAATCGAGCTGCACGTCCAGCATGGGAATGGACGGGCTGGCCACGAGGTACACGCGGGCGCCGCTGGCGTGGGTCCAATGTTCAATGGGCATGGCTGCGTGGGCAGACAAAGCAGCGCTCAGGGTGAGCAGGCCGACCACGGGGTAGGCTGAAAGACGGGCCAAAAAGCGGGCCGGTTGGGCAAAGTGAAGCATGGGCGTGGACCGTGTGGTTTTTATGAACAGCAAAGGACAGTGGCACACGCAAGATCAATGGCGGCTCAGCACCGGGCGGGCTGAAGCGGGCGTAGCACGCGGGGCGCTGCGGCCCATGTCGGGCACCAGCACGGCGGTGGTGAGCTGTTCGTCCGAAAAATAGCGCTGCGCCACCGACTGCACCTGAGACGCCGTGACCTGGCGCAGTGCGGCCATGAGGCGGTCGCCGGTGTTCACATCCATGCCGTTGACCCAGTGGCTACCGAGCTCGCGGGCTTGGTTGAACACCGAATCGAGTTTGTAAATTTCGCCGGCGGTCCACTGGGTTTTGACGCGTTGCAACTCGGCGGCGCTGATGCCTTCGCGGGCGATGCGCGCCACCTCGGCTTGCAAGGCGGCGGCGGCGGTGTCGGCAGACACACCACGGGCGGGCACGGCGCTGAGCAAGAACAGCTGCGGGCCGCGCCCGACCAAGCCGTACGAAGCGCCCGCGCTGTCGGCCACGCGCTGACCGCCATGGCCTTGCACCAAGGCGCGTTCCAGCCGGGCGCCGTTGTAGCCGTCCAACACGGCAGACAACACGGTCAGGGCCAGCGCATCTTGGTTTGCAGGGTCGTCGCGACCGGTCCACTGCGGCACCTTAAAAGCCAGCGCCACCAGGGCCTGCTCGGCCACGGCGCGGTATTCGAGGCGGCGTGGCCCGGCCTGCGCTGGCTCGTCGCGCGGCTTGCGCGGCGGCACGGCGCGGGCGGCTATGGCGCCATAGTGCTTTTCGGCCAGCGCACGCACCTCGGCCACGTCCACATCGCCTGCAATCACCACCGCCGCATTGGCCGGGCTGTACCAGCGCTGGTAGAAGGCGCGCACGTCGTCGGGCGTCATGGCGTCCAAGTCGCTCATCCAGCCGATGATGGGGCGCCGGTACGGGCTGGCTTGAAACACGGCGGCGTTGAGCGCCTCAAACAGGCGCGCACGCGGCGACTCTTCGGTGCGCTGGCGGCGCTCTTCTTTGATGACCTCAATCTCTCGATTGAACTCGTCGTCGTCCCACTGGTTGTTGGCGAAGCGGTCTGCTTCCAGCTGCATCACCTCTTCCAGCTTGCCTGCGGGCACCTGCTGGTGGTAGGCGGTGGCGTCGCGGCTTGTGAAGGCGTTTTCGCGCGCGCCCAGCGCGGCCATGCGGCGCGAAAACTCACCCGGCTTAAGGCTGGGCGTACCCTTGAACAGCATGTGTTCCAACGCATGGGCCACGCCCGAGGTGCCGTCCACCTCGTCGATAGACCCCACCCGCACCCACAGCATGTGGGCCACGGTGGGCGCACGCCGGTCGGGCCGTACGATCAGCGTCATACCGTTGGCCAGCGTGAAGCTGTGTGCCTTGGCTTCGGCGGCCTGCATGGTGGCAGCGGCGGGTGGTGGGGTGGCTGGTATTTGTGCGTGAACGCTCAAAGCGCCGAGCGCCAGGGTGAAAAAAAGCGCGGTGAAGCGCGTGTCAAGCAGGTGCATGGTGCGTTTCATAGAATGCAATGGATTCTAGAGTTTGAAAAATGTTCTCGTTCTTCCGAAAAAAACCCCCTACTCCCCCCACGGCGCCCGCGCCTGCCGCGCCATTGCCTGTTGAACAACCTGTCCAACCAGCGGCAGCACCTGCGCCGTTACCGGTTGCGGTGCCAGGCCCTGTGCCTGCGGTTTTGCCTGTGGTGGCACCCCCAGTGCCCGAACCGCGCAAGGGCTGGCTGGACAAGCTCAAGGCCGGTTTGCGCAAAACCGGCGCGAGTATTGCCACGGTGTTCACCGGCACGCAAATTGACGACGCGCTGTATGAAGATCTGGAAACCGCGCTGCTGATGGCCGACACCGGCGTCAAAGCCACCGAACACCTGCTGGCCGATTTAAAAAAGCGCGTGAAAGAGCAAAAAACCACCGACCCCGCCGCCGTGAAAGCGTTGCTGGCCGAGGCCATCACCGACTTGCTCAAGCCGCTGCAAAAACCGCTGGTGATCGGCGAACACAAGCCCACCGTGATCATGGTGGCAGGCGTCAACGGCGCGGGCAAAACCACCTCCATTGGCAAGCTCACACGCCACTTGGCCAACGGAAACGCCACCGTGCTGCTGGCCGCCGCCGACACCTTTCGTGCCGCCGCCCGCGAACAACTGGCCGTGTGGGCCGACCGCAACACGGTGGACATCATCACCCAAGAAGGCGGCGACCCCGCCGCCGTGAGCTTTGACGCGGTAACAGCCGGGCGCGCACGCGGGCGCGACGTGGTGCTGGTGGACACCGCCGGACGCCTGCCCACCCAGCTGCACCTGATGGAAGAGCTGCGCAAAATCAAGCGCGTGGGGCAAAAGGCCGACGCCACTCCTCTCCACGAGGTGTTGTTGGTGATCGACGGCACAACCGGGCAAAACGCACTCACCCAAGTCAAAGCCTTTGACGACGCGCTGCAACTCACCGGTCTCATCATCACCAAGCTCGACGGCACCGCCAAAGGCGGCGTGATCTGCGCCATTGCGCGCGAGCGGCCCGTGCCGATTTACTTCATCGGCGTGGGCGAAAAGCTGGAAGACCTGGAAACCTTCAACGCCCGCGAATTTGCGCAGGCGCTGCTGAACTGAGCGG
>JAUXXN010000242.1 GCA_030684755.1 Hydrogenophaga sp. | reverse complement strand
TAACAGGTTAAGCCAGTAGGGGTATAGCTCAATTGGCAGAGCGTCGGTCTCCAAAACCGAAGGTTGTAGGTTCGATTCCTACTGCCCCTGCCACCCAACAGAACCCGATAAGAAATTGAGTCGTTCTGTTTTGTGGTTAACAAGCCCACCGAAGTCGATGTGACCTCTGGTGGGCTTGCGTGTCTCAAGCTTTTGGCTTCGGTGGCGCGAAATTTTGTAATGTATCGTCTGGATTCTCATGGCCACATCCGAAGTTCAAACCGTAAACAGCAGTGCTGACAAAGCCAAGCTGGCTGCTGCCGTTGCCTTGTTGATCGGCGGTTTCGTCGCGTTTTACCTGTTCTCTGCGCAAGGTGCGCTGGTGCAGTGGGGCGCTCTTATCGTTGCGTTGATCGCAGCAGTGGTGGTGTTTGGTATCTCCGAGTCGGGCAAGCGCTTGTTGGCTTTTGGCCGTGATGCTTGGCGTGAGACACAAAAGGTGGTCTGGCCCGCTCGCAAAGAAGCGATCCAGATGACCGCCTATGTTTTTGCGTTTGTTTTTGTGATGGCGCTGTTCCTTTGGTTGACCGACAAAACCCTGGAGTGGTTGTTTTATGACCTGATCCTGGGCTGGAGAAATTAATGAGCGATCAACAAAGCCCTGTGACCGATGGCGTTGCTGCTGAAGGCATGCGCTGGTATGTGGTGCACGCGTATTCCGGTATGGAAAAGGCGGCTGAGCGCAATATCGTTGAACGCATCAACCGCGCTGGAATGCAAGACAAGTTTGGTCGCATCCTTGTGCCCACCGAAGAGGTGGTGGAGATCAAAAACGGTCAGCGACGCACCACCGAACGCAAATTTTTCCCCGGCTATGTGTTGGTGGAAATGGTGATGGACGATGACTCCTGGCATTTGGTGAAGCACACCAACAAGGTGACGGGCTTTGTGGGTGGCGCAAAAAACCGACCAGCCCCTATTTCTGAAGAAGAAGTTCAGAAAATTGTGAACCAGATGCAAGAAGGCACGGACAAGCCCCGCCACAAGGTGGAGTTTGTGGTGGGCGAATACATTCGTGTCAAAGAAGGTCCGTTCACCGACTTCAATGGCACGGTAGAAGAAGTCAATTACGAGAAGAACAAGATGCGCGTGTCGGTGACCATTTTTGGTCGCGCTACACCGGTCGAGTTGGAATTCAGCCAAGTCGAAAAGACGTAAGTCTTTCACCAAAAAAACCGAAACCTTTTTCTGAACTGCTGTGGCGTGAGGTCGCAGCAGCAAGCACCGCCAGGGTCGGCCCGAAGCGGTTGCTGGCATGTTTGTGATTCGGGCCGAAAGCCGCGAGGAGGCTGCATCTTGCAGCCGTTTGAACTCGCAGGAGCAACACCATGGCGAAAAAAATCGTCGGCTTTGTTAAGCTGCAAGTCCCAGCTGGCAAGGCCAACCCATCCCCACCGATTGGCCCTGCACTGGGTCAACGCGGTTTGAACATCATGGAGTTCTGCAAGGCGTTTAACGCGCAGACCCAAGGCGTTGAGCCGGGCACGCCGCTGCCGGTCGTGATCACCGCTTACGCAGACAAGAGCTTCACCTTCATCATCAAGACGCCTCCAGCGACTGCGATGATCAAGAAAGCCATTAAGCTGGTCAAGGGTTCGCCTGTGCCCAATAAGAACAAGGTTGGCAAGATCACGCGCGCACAGCTCGAAGAAATTGCCAAGGTCAAAATGAAAGACATGACCGCTGCCGACATGGACGCCGCTGTGCGCACCATCGCCGGTTCGGCCCGCTCGATGGGCGTGATTGTGGAGGGTGTGTAAATGTCCAAGCTGACCAAAAAACAGAAAGCCTTTGCCGGCAAGATCGACAGCACCAAGCTGTACGCCCTTGCCGATGCACTGACCATTGTCAAAGAATGCGCCAGCGCCAAGTTTGACGAATCCATTGACGTGGCCATTCAGTTGGGTGTGGATGCCAAGAAATCCGACCAAGTGGTGCGTGGCGCCGTCGTGATGCCCAACGGCACCGGCAAAACCAAACGCGTGGCTGTGTTTGCCCAAGGCGCAAAGGCTGAGGAAGCCAAAGCCGCCGGTGCCGATATCGTCGGTATGGACGATCTGGCTGCCGAGATCAAGGCTGGCAAGATGGACTTCGACGTGGTCATCGCTTCGCCCGACGCGATGCGCGTGGTGGGTACGCTGGGTCAGATTCTGGGCCCACGTGGCCTGATGCCCAACCCCAAGGTGGGTACCGTGACGCCCGATGTGGCCCAAGCGGTGCGCAACGCCAAAGCCGGTCAGGTGCAGTTCCGTGTGGACAAAGCCGGTATCGTGCACGGCACCATTGGCCGCCGTTCGTTCGACAGCGACAAGCTCCGGGGCAACCTGGTGGCCCTGTTGGACGCGCTGACCAAAGCCAAGCCAGCCACCAGCAAAGGTGTGTACCTGCGCAAAGTGGCGGTGTCGTCCACCATGGGTGTCGGCGTTCGCGTCGACATGCCATCCATCGCGGCCTGATCGCGCAAAAAAATTCGGGTGCTGCGTTTTGATGCGGTATCCGGGTGTGGTGGGTCTGTGCAAAGGTGGCTTGGCTGCCGGGGCACAGAGCCATCCAAGACCGTTGGTGTTGGACGGTGCCCTCCGGGGTGCGGCCTGACTTAATTGTGACAAGCCAACGCAGATGGCGATCCCGCTGCAGATGGAACCTGGTTCCCTAAACAGTTGGTCGCTGCAATGAGGCGTGCTGAAGGCCGTTGGGCCCCAAGCACATTTAAGGAGTAGACCTTGAGTCTGAATCGCAGTGAGAAAGAAGCGGTCATTTCCGAAGTGACCAGCCTCGCCGCAAAAGCTCAAACGCTCGTGATGGCGGAATACCGTGGCATCACGGTTGCGCACATGGACAAACTGCGCGTCACAGCCCGCAGCAACGGTGTGAGCCTGAGCGTGTTGAAAAACACCCTGGCCCGCCGTGCGGTGGCTGGCAGCAGCTTTGAAGTGGGCTCAGACCAGATGACTGGTCCGCTGATCTATGGCTTCTCTGTAGACGCTGTGGCCGCCGCGAAAGTGGTTGCCGACTTCGCGAAAACCAACGACAAATTGGTTATTCGTGGTGGTGTCTACGGTGGCAAAGTCCTGGACGTCGAGGGCGTGAAGCAGCTCGCCAGTATTCCTTCGAGAGAAGTGCTGTTGGCGCAGGTGTGTGGCTTGTTGATGTCGCCCATGGCGCGTACAGCAGTTGTGCTGGGCGCTTTGGCGGCGAAAAAAGGCGAAGGTGCTGCCGCACCGGCAGAAGAAGCTGCAGAAGCTGCAGCTGAAACCGCCGCCCCGGCAGAAGACGCTGCTGCAGCTTGATGCTCGGCACGTTCGTTTAAAACCATTGTTAGGAAATCAAAATGGCATTCGATAAAGACGCATTTTTGACCGCGCTGGACAGCATGACGGTCATGGAACTCAACGATCTGGTGAAAGCCATCGAAGAGAAGTTTGGTGTGAGCGCTGCTGCTATGGCCGCTCCCGCTGCTGGTGGCGGCGGTGCTGCTGCCGTGGTTGAAGAGAAGACCGAATTCAACGTCGTTCTGCTTGAAGCTGGCGAACAAAAAGTTCAGGTCATCAAGGCCGTTCGCGAAATCACCGGTCTGGGCTTGAAAGAAGCCAAAGACCTGGTCGATGGCGCACCCAAGAACGTGAAAGAAGGCATTGCCAAGGCCGATGCCGAAGCCGCCATGAAGAAGCTGGTTGACGCCGGTGCCAAGGCCGAACTGAAGTAATTCGGAACCCTTCAGGGGCTGGAGCGCTCGAAAGAGCCTCCAGCCTTTGGTGCTTTCAGAGCGTACCCAAAAAGAGCACACCCAAAAACTGTCTTTAGCGCTGAAGGTTGGCCCGCAGATATGCGTGCCAACCTTCGCAAAAAAGTGTTTTTTTGAGTGTCTTCTGACCCCGACTGCAGAAGACGACTTGGTTCGGGCCTGTGTGCAATGCACAGGCCGTCCGCCAATGGTTGGTAGAGGCCAGCCACCAAGCATGTCACCGCGCGTTTGAAGCGCGCGGTAGGCAAGACAGTCGCCGCAGACCTCAAGACCGGAGATCTCATGGCCT
>JAUXXN010000475.1 GCA_030684755.1 Hydrogenophaga sp. | reverse complement strand
CTTTTCCATTTGTGCCAGCTTGTATTCCCACTCGCCGGTGAGTTCGGCTTTGGACAGTTCTTCCACACCCAGGCCGCGCAGCAGCGTCATGAGCTGAAACGCCTTGGCCGTGGGGATGATTTCGCGGCCTTCGCGGATGATGTATTTTTCGGTCAGCAAACCTTCAATGGTGGCGGCGCGGGTAGCGGGCGTGCCCAAGCCTTTTTCCTGCATGGCCTCGCGCAGTTCGTCGTCGTCGATGGTCTTGCCCGCGCCCTCCATGGCGCCGAGCAGCGTGGCTTCTGAATAGCGTGCGGGTGGTTTGGTTTTCAGGCCCTTGGGCTCCACGTTTTCGGTGCGCACGGTTTCACCCGGCCGCACAGGCACCAGGTTCTGGCCCTTGTCGCCTTCCTTCGCGTCGGTCACGTCCTCAGCCGCTTCTTTGCCGTACACGGCCATCCAGCCTGGCTTGACCAGTACCTTGCCTTCGGTCTTGAAGTGGTGGCCAGCGGGCACTGCAGGCACCGCCACCGTGGTGATACGGGTGGTGACAGTGAATTCTGCGCTGGGGAAAAACACCGCCAGGAAGCGGCGCACCACCAGGTCGTACAGCTTTTGCTCGGCGTCGCTCAGGCCGCTGGGGGCCTGCAGCGTGGGAATGATGGCGAAGTGATCCGATACCTTGCTGTTGTCAAAAATGCGCTTGCTGGGTCGGATGTAGCCGTTGTTCAGCGCGGTCAGCGCGTGCGGCGCCAGGTGCTTCATGCCGCTGTCGGCCAGCATCTCAAAGGTTTGCTTCACCGTGGGCAAATAGTCTTCGGGCAGGGCGCGGCTGTCGGTACGCGGGTAGGTCAGGGCTTTGTGGCGTTCGTACAGGCTTTGCGCCAGTTGCAGCGTGGTCTTGGCCGAAAAGCCGAAGCGGCCGTTGGCCTCGCGTTGCAGGCTGGTCAGGTCGTACAGCAAACCGCTGGCCTGCGTGGTGGGCTTGCTCTCTTCTTTCACCGTGGCGGGCTGACCGCGCACCGCGTCGGCAATGGCGGTGGCTTCGCGCTGGTTCCACACCCGGTCGGCGCGCAGTTCGGCATCGGCGTCCTCACCGCTGGGTTTCTTGAAAGTGGGTTCGAACCACTTGCCCGGATACAGGCCCGCTTCGGCTTGGAAGGTGGCGTGGATTTCCCAGTAATCGCGGCTGCGGTGGGCGCGGATTTTTTCTTCACGCTCGACCACGATGGACAGCGTGGGTGTCTGCACCCGGCCCACGGTGGTCAGGAAGAAGCCTCCGTCGCGCGAGTTGAAGGCGGTCATGGCGCGGGTGCCATTGATACCGACCATCCAGTCGGCCTCGGAACGGCTGCGCGCGGCATCGGCCAAGCCTTGCATCTGCGCGTCGCTCTTCAGGTGTTCAAAACCATCGCGAATGGCCGCTGGCGTCATCGACTGCAGCCACAGACGCTGTACCGGCTTGCCCAGGCTTTGGTACTGGCCGTTTTTCTGGCCGCCTGCGTACTGCTCGATCAGGCGAAAGATCAGCTCGCCCTCGCGGCCCGCGTCACAGGCGTTGATGAGGCGGCCCACGTCTTTGCGCTTGGCCAGCTTCACCACGGCGCTCAGGCGCGCCTTGGTTTTGTCGATGGGTTTGAGGTCAAAGTACGGCGGCAGCACCGGCAAATGGGCGAAGCTCCATTTGCCGCGCTTGACATCAAATTCTTCCGGCGCGGCAATTTCCACCAAGTGGCCCACGGCGGAGGTGACCACATAGCGCTCATTTTCAAAATGGTCATCGTGTTTTTCGAACTTACCCACGCTGGGCGTGAGTGCGCGCACGATGTCTTGGGCCACGGATGGCTTCTCGGCAATGACCAGGGTTTTCATCTCTACAATCGGAACTCGCGCGTACACACGCGCACACTTGGGCACGCGCACACCTGCGCACACCTGCATGAATCAACCTTACCAAAAATTTTGGCCGTGACGCAAAGCCCTAGCCCGACGCTCCCGCCCGCCCAAAATACCGCCGCGTCCACCCGCCCGGCGCGCCTTGCGGTTCCGAGTCGGCGCATCCAGACCCGACGCTCAGGCGTGCATGGCAAAGGGGTCTATGCGGTGGTGGACTTGGCTCAAGGCGAGTTGATCATTGAATACACGGGCGAGGTCATCACCTGGGACCAGGCTCTCACGCGCCATCCACACGACCCCACCGACCCAAACCACACGTTTTATTTCCATACCGACGAGGAGCATGTGATCGACGCCAAGTTCGGTGGCAATTCCTCGCGCTGGATCAACCACAGCTGCGCTCCCAACTGCGAAGCCGAAATCGACGGTGGGCGCGTGTTCATCCGGACGCTGCGCCCCATTGCCGCCGGTGAAGAGCTGTTTTATGACTATGGCCTAGTGATTGACGAGCCGTACACGCCCAAGCTGAAGGCGCAGTACCCATGCTGGTGCGGCACACCACAGTGCCGAGGCACGCTGCTTGCCAAGAAAAAACGGTGAAGCGGTGGTGCGCTGAATGACCGATTTGCTTGCCCATGTAGAAGGTATTTGGCAAGCCATCGTGCCCGATGTGCCGGGTTTCACGGTGGAGGTGTTGCCCAGCATCGACTCGACCAACTCGGAGCTGATGCGCCGCGCGCGCGCGGGCCTGATGGAACCGGTGTTGCTGGCCGCCGATGAACAAACCGCCGGACGCGGGCGCCTGGGCAAGGGCTGGCACAGCCGGGTCGGGCAGTCGCTCACGTTTTCGCTGGCGCTGCCCATGGCGCCGACCGACTGGTCGGGCCTGTCGTTGGCGGTGGGCGTGAGCCTGGCGCACAGTCTTCACCCCGATGTGCGCCTGAAATGGCCCAACGACCTGTGGCTGTACCAACGCAAGCTCGGCGGCATTTTGGTGGAAACGGCGGGTACGGGAGGTGCTGCGGTGCGCCAGCGGCTGGTGGTGGTGGGCGTGGGCATCAACATTGCTCGGCCCGAGGCTGCTGCAGTGAGTGTGCTGGCCACAGGCCCGGTGGCCGCCATGGCGCCGGCGGGGCTGTCCGAGGTGCTGGTGGGCGTGACGGCGGGCGAGGTATTGGCGCAGGTGGCCCCGTCGCTGGTGCGCGACCTGCTGGCGTTTGAATCGCAAGGTTTTGCCGCGTTTGCGCAGCGCTTTGCCCAGCTCGATGCGCTGCAAGGCCTGGCCGTGCAACTGACCGACGGCACCCAGGGCACCGCTTGCGGAGTGGACACCACAGGTGCCTTGCAAGTGCTGACCGAGCAGGGTATGCGGTTCATCAACAGTGCTGAAGTGAGTGTGCGGCCATGCTGAGATGGGTGATCGTTTTGTTGGTTTTGGCCAATGCGGGCTATTTCGCTTGGACCGAGGGTTATCTGGCCCCGCTGGGTCTGGCGGTTCCTGAAGAGCGCGAGCCCCAGCGGCTGCAAGCACAGATCAAACCCGAAACCATTCGGTTGCTGAACGCGCCTCGAACCGACAGCGGGACACAGACACCCGCCCCCAACCCTGCGCCAAGCACGCCCGCCAAAACGCCGTCCTTGACGGCATCCACTCCCACACCGGTTCCTGAGGCCGCAGCACCGCAAGAGCCGCCTACACCTCAAATTACACCCGCACCCGCACCCGCAGCCAAGACGCCAGCACCAACGCCAGCTCAGCCTGTGACACCGCCTCCTGTATCTGCCGTGGCAGACGCCCGCTCCTGCTGGCTAACAGGCGCCTTTACCGAGCGGCAAGCAGACAGCCTGCGGGCAGCGCTGACGCTGCTGGACCTGCCACGTGGAACCTGGCAACTCAATGAAAGCCGCAGCGGCGGCCGCTGGATCGTCTACATGGGACGCTACGACAACACGGCGCAGGTCGAACGCAAAAAAGCGGAGTTACGCGAGCTGAATGTGGCATTCCGTGACGTTTCCTCACCCGGTTTGAGTCCAGGGCTGGCACTGGGCACCTATTCCAGCGAGGCCGCCGCAGAAAAAGCCATCCAGATTGCCGCACGTGCAGGCGTGCGCACCGCACGCGTGGTCCAAGACAGGGCCGAGTCCACCAGCTTCAGCTTGCGCCTGCCCAATGCCACGCCCGCCCAACGCAATGCGGTGGCGGGTTTGGGGGCTGCACTGGTGGGCAAACCGCTTCGCCCTTGCAACTGAACCCGAGAACCGTTGTATGGGCCTATACAAGTCGGTGCGTTAAACCTCGACGTCGCACAGCCCAACCCATGGCCAGTACCCAGACCCACAGGGCCAGGGCCCAAAACCCGCCGATGGAACCACCGCCACCCGACGCCACCGGCGCGACGGCCACCACAGACACCCGGTCGCTGCCCGTGCGGCCCTCGCTGTCGGTTACTGTCAACTGAAATACATAGCGCGTCTCGGCAGACGAAAGGGTCACGCTGGCCAGGGCGGCGTTGGACGAGGTGATCGACACGCCTGGGCCCTCCAACTGCTGCCAAACGTAGCGGGTGATGGTGGCTCCGGGAATGGGAACGCTTTCCCGCCCATCCAGCGCCACCGCCGCACCGGGTGCCACCGCCGCCACGGGTGCAATGACCACGGCAGGGCCCAACGCCAGGCGCACGGCTCGATCGGCATCCAACAGCCCTGAGCCACACGTTTCTGTGGTGCAATGGCAGACGGACTGTGACAAGCTGTCGCTGCTGCACGTGGGGTAGCGCGGCACCCGGGCAACCGACGACCAAGGACGCACGCCGCTGCGCATGCGGTCCACCAACTGGGCCGGGGACAGTGCAGGGTTGAGTGAGAGCATCAGCGTGGCCACGCCAGCGGCCAGTGGCGCTGAAAAGCTGGTGCCCTGGAGGTTGCCGTAATAGTCTTGCGCTGGCACGGCGGAGGTGAGCCCCGAGTTGGAGGTGGAGTACAGCAACACATCCTCAGCGACCGAGCCACCGGGCGCCATCAGCCCCAACTGGGGGCCATAACTCGAATAGTCGGTCTTCAAGCCATCTCGTCGGACAGCGCCCACGGACAACACGCGCTGGCAATCGGCCGGGCGCATCAGGGGGCTGCTACCGTTCCCAGCGGCCACCACGACCAAGGCTCCCTGAGCGGTCACTTCGTCAATGGCGGACTGGTACAACGCGCTGCGGCTGCAGGGGATATCGCCACCAAAGCTCAGGTTGATGATCCGTGCCGGGTTCGGGTTGGGCGGGACACCATCCACCGGCAAGCCCGCTGCCCATCGCATGCCATCGAGCAAGTCGCTCAGCAAGGCGCCGCATTTACCCGACACTCGCACGGGCAAAACCTTGTTTTCCCAGTTGATACCGGCAATACCCAAGCTGTTGTTAGATGTGGCGGCAATTTGGCCAGCAATGAAACTGCCATGCCAAGAACTGGGTGCCACGTCGCAGAGCCCTGCGTCCACCAGTTGTTGAACGGCTGCGTTGTTGCCATTGCGCGTGACCCAATCGCCCGGATCGGTCGGGTCGGTATCACGGCCGTTGCCATCACTCGCAAAGTCCACCTCACTTACAAAGTCGTAGCCAGCCCAGGTGCGGCCCACCAGATCGGGGTGCGGCAAGATGCCGGTGTCGAGCACCGCTGCGGTGATACCCGCGCTGCCGGTCGTCAGCGCCCAAGCTGGGGGCATGTTGATGGCCGAGGTACCGCCCACCGCCGGCATCTGGAGGTGCCATTGCTGGGTGTAGCCGGGGTCGTTGGGGGTGGTTTGCAGCCTTTTGAGCAACACATTGGGCTCCACCCAGGCCACATCGGGGTGCAGGCGGGCGCGGCGCAACGCATCTTGCAGTGCCTGCCCCTGCATGGGCCGTTCAAAACGCAGCAATTGGGCGTTGCCAGCGTCACCCACGCTGTGCAGGGGCAGGCCCGCCTCGGTGGCCACCTGCTTGAGGCGCTCACGACCGCGCTGAACCTGCCGCTCCCAGGCCGCCTGCGCCAGCACCGGGCGGGTCCGCCCTGCACCTTGCAGGGCCTCCAAGCCAGCAAGATTTTCTGGGCTGGACCGAAAGCCCACGATCAAACCCAGGGCAGCGGTTTCTGGAGCATGAACGGATTGGGCATGGACTGACCACGCCACGGAAGCACCGGCCAGCAACAGGACAGTGAATGCGCGGCAAAAAATGGTTTTCATGGGAATTTTTAGCACAAAAGCAGTGACAGAAACCTGCTACAACAGACCATTAGCCCGAACCAGCGACAAAAAAGCGCCTGAAGGCGCTTTTTTGAACCGTGCAAGATGCGGCTTACTGGGCCACCACGCGGACCATTTCCAGGCACTTGTTGGAGTAGCCCCACTCGTTGTCGTACCAGGCCACGACCTTCACAAAAGTGCTGTCCAGCGCAATGCCGGCGTCGGCGTCGAACACGCTGGTGCAGGTCTCGCCACGGAAGTCGGTCGCCACAACCTTGTCGGTGGTGTAGGCCAGCACGCCTTTCAGGGCGCCTTCGCTCTGGGCTTTCATTTCAGCGCAGATTTCGGCGTAGGTGGCTTCGGTGTTGAGTTCCACGGTCAGGTCGATCACCGACACGTCGGAGGTGGGCACGCGAAAGCTCATGCCGGTGAGCTTTTTGTTCAGCTCAGGAATCACAACTCCCACGGCTTTGGCAGCACCGGTGCTGCTCGGGATGATGTTTTCCAGAATGCCACGGCCACCGCGCCAGTCTTTGTTGCTCGGGCCGTCCACGGTTTTTTGGGTGGCGGTGGCGGCGTGTACGGTGGTCATCAGGCCACGCTTGATGCCCCACTTGTCGTTCACACCGAAGACGAACATGGGGGTGTCGTCTTTGGAGGGAGCGGACAGAATGACTTTTTTGGCGCCAGCGTCCAGGTGTTTCTGGGCGGTGACTTTGTCCAGGAACAGACCGGTGG
>JAUXXN010000238.1 GCA_030684755.1 Hydrogenophaga sp. | reverse complement strand
TGGCCCATGTGCAGCGTGCCGGTCACGTTGGGCGGCGGCAGCTGAATGGCAAACGACGGCGCACCGTCTAACGGCGCCCCGGTGCCCCGAAAGCCTGCGGCCCCATAGCCGCGCTGCTCCCATTCCGGACCCCAGTAGGCTTCGAGCGCGGCGGGCTCGAACGATTTGGAGAGGGAAAGCAGGCCGGGTTGGAGCAGGGTGTCGGACATGGGATGGGCGCAAAAAGTGAAACGGCGCTGTGCAGAGCGCCGCTGGTGAAAGCATGGGGAATGATCAGATTTTATTCTGACCGACTTAACTCAGGGTGTTCCGCCCAAAGCGGAGAGTGGGCCCTTCCATCGGGTCCAGCGAACTGCTGTCGTTTTGCTGCATCGCATGTTTGAAAAGCCGGGAGTATGGCTTGGTACGGGCAGACGCAACGGCACGTGCTGAGTGCACCACAGAAAGGACTGTCGGCAACGGACGGCATTTGTCTATGGTGGAGCTTCAGTCGTTTTGTAATTCAATTACATGACGGGTATTATTCAAACCTTGGTCCTGACGCTCTACAGTGCTGTCTCGCTGCCCACCCAACTGCCATTTTCATGCCCACCCCAAATACCACCCCGATGCCCCGTTTGCTCGCCGACGTCGGCGGCACCAACGCCCGTTTTGCGTGGCAAGCCGCTGCGGGAGCCCCTATCGCTGATATGCGGGTGTTGGCCTGCGCCGATTACCCGACCCTGCAAGACGCCACACGCGCCTATCTTGACGCGCTGGGGCGCGGCACGCCGCATGCGGTGGCCATTGCCATTGCCAACCCGATCACCGGCGACCAGATTCGCATGACCAACCACCACTGGTCGTTTTCGCAAGCGGCGGTGAAGGCCGAGTTTGGCTTTCACACCCTGCGCCTGCTGAATGACTTCACGGCGCTGGCGCTGGCGTTGCCCGACTTGCCCGCGCACGAACTGCGTCAAGTGGGTGGCGGCACGGCGCAGCCCAACGCAGCCATGGCTCTGGTGGGTGCCGGCACTGGGCTGGGCGTTTCAGGTTTGCTGCCCAACGGTTTTGGGGGCTGGGTGCCGCTGGAAGGCGAGGGCGGCCACGTGACGCTGCCCGCCACCACAGCGCGCGAGCGCCTGGTGATGGACGGCCTGATTCGCCGTTACGGCCATGCTTCGGCCGAGCGTGTGGCCTGCGGTCAGGGCCTGCTGGACACCTGCCTGCTGTTGTGCGAAGCCGACGGTGTGAGCTTGGGCGCCATCAACAACGCTGCCGACGTGACTGACGCCGCTTTGAAAACTGGCCAACCGCAGGCGTTGGAAGCGCTGAACCTGTTTTGCGCCATGCTGGGCTCGGTGGCTGGCAATTTGGCGCTCACGCTGGGCGCGCGCGGTGGCGTGTATGTGGGCGGCGGCATTGTGCCGCGCTTGGGTACATGGTTTGACACTTCGCCATTTCGTGAGCGGTTTGAAACCAAAGGCCGCTTTCAGCCGTATTTAAGCGAGTTGCCGGTCTGGGTGATCACGTCGGCCCAGTCGCCAGCCTTGATGGGGGCCGCCCGCGCACTGGGTTGAAATTTAGTAACGCATTTCCGGGTTTTCCCTGATGGTTGTTATTCATTAATTAATGAAAAATTAACAAATCCGACGCGCCGTGCGTGGGATCAACCAACAACGGGCCGCAGGCCCCTCTCGGAGACAGCCATGAATTTCAATTACACCCTGGGCGCTGCCTTGGTGGTGGCCATGTTGGCCACCGCTTGTGGCAAAAAAGAAGACGTTGCTGCCACCCCGGCACCTGCGCCAGCGGCTGCGCCGGCTCCCGCCAAAACCTCGGTCGAGGTGCTGCACTACTGGACCTCGGGCGGCGAAGCCAAGTCGGCCGCCGAACTCAAGGCCATGCTCGAAGCCAAAGGCCACGAGTGGAAAGACTTTGCCGTGGCCGGTGGCGGTGGCGACAACGCCATGACCGTGCTCAAGAGCCGTGCCGTGTCGGGCAACCCGCCCACGGCCGCGCAGGTCAAAGGCCCGGCCATTCAGGAATGGGCGGCTGAAGGCATGCTGGCCAGCATCGACAGCGTGGCCCAGCCTGAGAACTGGGACGAACTGCTGCCCAAGGTGGTGGCCGACGTGATGAAGGCCAATGGCAGCTA
>JAUXXN010000230.1 GCA_030684755.1 Hydrogenophaga sp. | reverse complement strand
TTGGGGCTGGTGCCGCCGCATTCGTTGCAGGTGAAGAGGGTTTTTTCTTTGGCCATGGGTGCATTCAATTGCCGCAAAAGGCCCAAGAGGGGCCATGAACGCCCACCACATACGCTGGCGAGATACGGTTCATTGGAGTGGCTATTTTCAACGAGTAGGTTGCCATCGTGAAAGAAGCCGTGGGTGCCGGTATTCGTTCCCGCCCGGGAACGGTGGATAGGGTCGTCGCAGGATCGTCGAAATGGGCTTCGCTGACAATCCATAAATCCTTTACCCCAACGCTTGCTATATGCCCCGCCGCACCGCCCCCCTTTTTGACGACATCGAACCCGCCACCGCACCCGCTGCGCCAGGAACTGCCGCCGCGCTGAGCGTGCAGCCGCCCGAGCAAGCCCCGTTGTCGGCAGCGGCCAAGGCTTTTAACCTGCAACTCAAACGCATTGACAAGCTCAAGAGCCAGTTGCAAGAGCTGGACACTTTGGGCCGCACGCACCGCCAGGCTTGGCACGACCGCGTGACGCCGCTGGAGAAACGCCAGTTCGCGTGCATGCGCGAGATGGCGCTGCTGCTGGACGAGCGCCTGTCGGGCAAGGTGCTGACGGCGCGCCAGCGCGACACCGCACGCACGCTGCTGTGCGACATGGCGCGCACGCTGGCTGCGCGGGGCGAGGCGGACATGGCGGCGCTGTACGACCGGCACAGCCCCAAAACCCTGGCCCAGAGTGAGCTTGACGACAGCGCGGCCATGATCCAAGAACTCGAAGCCACGCTGGGAGAACCGCTGGAAATGCCCTTCGAAGGCGCCAGCCCCGAAGACATGCTGCGCGCAGCCATGGAGCGCCTGCACCAGGCCGAAATGGCCGAGCAAGAGCGCCGCCGAGAGGCCGCCGAGAAGCGCAAGGCGCGCAAAAAACCCAGCGCAGCGCAGGCCCAGGCACAGGCCCACCTAGAAGACGCCACCACCACGTTGCGCAAGCTGTTTCGGCAACTCGCCAGCGCGCTGCACCCCGACCGCGAGCCCGACGCCCAACTGCGCTTGGCAAAAACCGCGCTGATGAGCGAGGCCAATGCCGCTTACGAGCGCCAAGATTTGGTGGCGCTGATGCAGATTCAGCAGCGCGCCGCCCTGGCCGACCCGCTGGCCGCAGCCCGCCTGAGCGACGACAAACTGGCCGCACTCACCCAACTGCTCAAGCAACAGGTGGCCACGCTGGAGCGCGAGCGCGCAGAGCGGCAGGACCGCCTGGCCATGGAATTCGATGTGCGCATTGGTGCCAGTGTGACGCCCAGCGCGCTGAATGCGGCTTTGGAAGACCGGGTCTCTGACTTGGACGAGTTGCTGTTCGCCATGTCGGAAGACCTTGAAATGGTTCAAACCGACGCCGGGCTGAAACGCTGGCTGACGCAGGAGCGCAAAGCCTTGACCGAACGCATGCGCATGGACCCGTTCGGGTTTTTCTAGAGCCCTGGCGTCAGGCGAAACCCTGCGCCAATGCGCCCGTTACTTGCGCCGCAGGCAACGCACGGCAGCCACTGGTGTTTTGCCCTGCCCACAGCGGTGAAAAGTCACCACAGCCCTGCGCTTCAAAGTGGGCGCGCAGCGGTGCCATGGCGGCGGTGGCCAGCGGGAAGGCGGGCGCAGCCAGGCTCAAGGGGCCGAGTTCGCGCATAGCGCGGTTGACGATGCCGCGCGCTGGGCGTCCGGTGAACACGTTGGTGAGAGCGGTGTGGCGCGCGACATCGCTTTGCAATGCGCTGCGGTGCAGGGCGCTGGTGCTGGCTTCGGGACAGCACAGGTAGGCCGTGCCCACCTGCACGCCCGCTGCGCCCAGCGCCATGGCAGCGGCCACGCCCGCCGCATCGGCGATGCCACCGGCTGCGATGACGGGCACCTTCACTGCCGCCACGATCTGCGGCAACAGCGCCAAACTGCCCATTTGCGCGCTGAGGTCGTGCGACAAAAAGTGACCCCGGTGGCCACCCGCTTCCAGGCCCTGCGCGATCACCGCATCGGCACCGTGCGCCACCAGCCAACGCGCCTCGTCCACCGTGGTGGCGCTGGACAGCACCACGCTGCCCCAGCTTTTTACGCGGGCCAGCAAGTCGGGTGCGGGCAGGCCGAAGTGAAAACTCACCACCGGCGGGCGAAAGGGCTCGATCACATCGGCCACCGCGTGGCTGAACGGCACGCGCCCGGCGCCAGCAGGCACTGCCGACATGTCCAGCCCAGCTTCGGCATACAAGGGCGCCAGCGCCTCACGCCAAAGCGCTTCTTGGGCAGCGTCGGGCACCGGGGATGTGTGGCAGAAAAAGTTGACGTTCCAGGGGCGTTGTGTGCCCCCGCTCAGGGTCGTCAACTCGGTTCGCAGTGCCTCGGGCGTGAGCATGGCGCCGGGCAGCGAGCCCAGCCCGCCGGCGTTGCTCACGGCGATGGCCAGCGCCGCGCCCTGCGCGCCGGCCATGGGCGCTTGGATCAAAGGGAGTTCGGTGCCTAGCAGGGCGGTGAGGGTGTTGTTCATGGCGACATTTTCCTTGGAAGCTGGGTGTGGAGCAGGCCGCTAGGCCTCTTCTCGGGTAAACCCTAGAGGGCAGATGGAGTCATTCATTTAACATATTAAATAAATGATCGAACAAACCCCTTTTATCCACCGCAACCTGCCGCGCCTGCTGCTCGAAGCGCGCGAGGCCGTGATGCAGCACACCCGACCCAGCCTGCGCGAGCACGGTTTGTCGGACCAGCAGTGGCGCGTGTTGCGCGTGCTGGGCGAACACGCCGCCGAGCCCGGTGGTGTGGAAACGGGCCGTGTGGCGCGCGAGGCGCTGTTGCTCGGCCCCAGCCTCACCGGTGTGCTCACGCGCATGGAGCGCGATGGGCTCATCACCCGCGCCCGCTGCCCGCAGGACGCCCGCCGCACCGTGGTGCGCGCCACTGCGGCTGGCCTGAAGCTGGTGCACACCCTGTCGGAAACCATCGAGGCGCACTACGCCTGGATGGAAGAACAACTGGGCAAGGCGCAGCTGGCCGCGCTCTACGCCTTGCTGGATGCGGTGATTGCGCTGGAAGCGCCCGAGGGCGATGGTTTGTCTGAGGAAACATGCGAATGAACACAACCCCCTACCTTCCCAGCGGCACGGTGTACGGCACCCTGCTGAATTTTCAGCGCGAGCACGCGCTGTGGGCGCCGCGCATGAGCGAGCAGCCCTACAAGGCGCCGCCGCAGGCGCCGGTGCTGTACATCAAAACCGCCAACACTTTCACGCCGTCGGGTCACGCCATTGCGTTGCCGCGCGGTGTGGTCGAGGTGGACGTGAGCGCGTCGCTGGGCTTGGTGGCGGGCGCGGGCGGCGCGGTGGCGGGCTGTGTGCTGTTCAACGACGTGGCGCTGCCGCACGCCAGCTATTACCGCCCGCCGGTGAAGTTCCGCTGTGTCGATGGCTTTCTGGGTGTGGGCCGCAGCGCGCGGCCTTGGGATGCTGTGGGCGGTTTTGCGGGCTTGGCGGGGCTGCTCCTGGAGCTGCGGGTGCACGGCGTTCTGAAGCAAACCGTGGCGCTGGCCGACCTGGTGCGCGACGCCGCCACGCTGTGGGCCGATGTGAACGCCTTTCAAACTCTGCAAGCGGGCGACGTGCTGATGCTCGGCACCGACTGCCTGAGCGACGGCAGCCGACCGCGCGCCCGGGTGGGCGATGCGGTGGAGATCACGGCCAGCGGTTTTCAGCCGCTGGTGAACCATTTTGTACAAGAGGATGGGCCGCACCCCACAGCGCCAGCCGCCCGCATGGAAGGCACCGCACCATGAAACACGCCCGCATCGCCTGGGCCGGCGCGGTCCACGACGCCATTGAAGCCGATGGCCAACTGCAACTGCTCACCCCCGCTTTTCAGGGCCGACGCGTGGGTTTTGACGAGGTGGTCTGGCTGCCGCCGCTGGCGCCCGTGCCGCGCCCGCGCACCGTGCTGGCGCTGGGCCTGAACTACGCCGACCACGCCAAAGAACTCGCCTTCAAAGCGCCCGACGAGCCGCTGGCTTTTGTAAAAGGCGAGGCCTCGCTGATCGGCCACCGCGCCTTCACCGTGCGGCCCAACGGCGTGAAGTTCATGCACTACGAATGCGAGCTGGCAGTGGTGATTGGCCAGCCCGCCAAGCGGGTGAAGCGGGCAGACGCACTGCACTACGTGGCGGGCTACACCGTGGCCAACGACTACGCGATCCGCGACTACCTGGAGAACTGGTACCGCCCCAACCTGAAGGTGAAAAACCGCGACACCTGCACCCCCATCGGCCCCTGGCTGGTGGACGCGGCTGATGTGCCCGACCCGATGAACCTGGCCCTGAAGACCACCGTGAACGGCCAGATCACGCAGCAGGGCCACACCCGCGACATGATTTTTGACGTACCCACGCTTATCGAATACTTCAGCGCCTTCATGACGCTG
>JAUXXN010000222.1 GCA_030684755.1 Hydrogenophaga sp. | reverse complement strand
GCACCAGCTCGGCCATCTCGGCTTCGGTGTCGGGTGTCAGCACCACAAACGGGTATTCCACGCGCCAATCGGTGGCGTCGGTCACATGCGAAACACGCGACAAGCCGTCGAACTTGATGTTGTCGTGCGCGGTGAGCTTGCGCAGCGCCTTGGTGGCGCGCTGGCGCAGCGTGGCCATGTTTTCAAACGAAAGGGCAAAGGCGTCCACCGCCGTGCGCGCCGCTTGCAGCAGCTCGCCCACCAAAGCGTCGCGGGCCGGGTCGTCTTGCGGTGTGCGGCGCTTGGCCACCTCGGCCAGGCGGTGGTGCAAGGCATCCACCAGCGCTTTGCGCCGCTTGGGGTTGTCCAGCAGATCGTCTTGCAAATACGGGTTGCGCTGCACCACCCAGATGTCGCCCAGCACTTCGTAGAGCATGCGCGCCGAACGGCCGGTGCGGCGCTCGCCACGCAGATCTTCCAGCAAGGCCCAGGCACGCGGGCCAAGCAACCGCATGGCGATCTCACGGTCTGAAAAAGACGTGTAGTTGTAGGGAATTTCGCGCAGACGCGGCGCGTCTTGAGCAGCGTTTTCGAGGAGCGAAAGCGGAGTGGGAGCGTTCATGGAAGAGGGGCGTCCAAACAAGGGGATCGCAGCAGAGAGCATGCGATTGTGCCGCAGCAGGGCATACACACACCTGCCAGCCGGATACTGGCTACCAGATGCTGGGCTGCTGGCGTGCGTTTTTGGCTTGTGCCGAATACGGTTTGGGGCAGCCAAACGACGGGCCCAGCGGGTTGGAACGAGCCTGTGAACGGACTACGCAACCGCCAGCGCCAGAACTTGGGCCGTCTTGGAATGCGGCAACAAGCCCCAGCTGATCAGAACGTTGGTGTCGATGACGGTCTCAGTCTTCATTGAGCATGCGCAAGACACCGTCTTCCGTCAGACCCTCTTTGGCAGCCTTGTTGCTCAACTGGGTGGGCCCCTATCCGGGTTGCCCTTGCATCTGACGCATGACCATATAAACGCAGCTGGATCACTGCTCCGGGATCGAAAGCAGTCACTCACCCCCCAC
>JAUXXN010000215.1 GCA_030684755.1 Hydrogenophaga sp. | reverse complement strand
CGTGGGCCAGCACGACCACGCCCAGATCGTCGGTGACCAGGGTGTTCGCCGGTTCGATGGTCGAGCCGAGTTTGGACACAGCCAGCCCCACACCGACCATGCCGACAAACTGGCCATCGACCAGCACCGGTGAAGAAAAATACAGACCGTAGATGTTGGTGGTTCGGCCAAACGCAAACTGGCTCCCGTCCTGGCCTTGTTGAGCGGCTTTGAAATAGGCGCGGTCTGCGTAGTTGGTGCCGGTAAAAGGCTGCAATCCTGCGGCGTGGCCCTCCATGACGGTATCGCCAGCGGCATTGGTGGCCCACAGCGAGGCCAGGCCAAACATGTCCACCATGTGCGCCATGCGCCGGGCCAGGGGTTGGAGCACCGGGTCTTGACGCCACAGGTCGCCACGCTCTTGCAACGGCAAAGTGGAAGCTTGCACATCTGGGCCGAAACGGCTCAGCACCGTCTCAATGTTTTGGTACTGGGCCACGGTGGCAGCAATGCTGCGCGCCTGCGCCAGTTGCTGGTTCAAATGGGCGCTGGTCAGCTGGGCCTGTACTTGGGCCTGTGCCTGCTCCCGCTCAATGGTTCGGTGCATGCGCCCATCGGCAAACATCGCTGAGCCCACCCAGGCCAGGGCGCAGGCGGCCATGCTGGCAACAAACAACCCCCACAGAATGGGTCGGATACCCACGCGGACGATCAAGGAAGTCATGTGGCGGCGGCTGTGAACGTTGCGCGCGCAACGCTGGCGTTTTGTTTTGAATTCCCTGAGGCGTTCAGATCTGGAGCACCGCGCACCCGCTTGGCTTGGGGAATTGGGCTAGCAGACCTATTTATATGTAAGAAGTTGATATTACTGCATGCAGGCAAACGGCGACCGGCGGTTGTGTGCTTCGGTCGGGTTTGGCCTCGCCGCCCAGGGTGTGGGGCTGGCTGCATGCTTGGAATCCGGGCTTGGGCAGACCGTACGAATTCCGCAGCGTTACACCCGCGCAACGGGTGGGGTTTGGGGTGCCTAGCGGTCTGATCAGCGCGCCACGGTGCGGCCACTGTCGTCCGACAACACAATTTCGACCCGGCGATTCATCTGGCGGCCGGCTGCGGTGGCGTTGCTGCTGACGGGCGAGGACTCGCCGTAACCACGGGCGGTCACGCGGGCGCTGTCAATGCCCTGGCGCAGCAGCACGGTGCGCACGGCGTCGGCGCGCTGGCCCGACAGCACCAAGTTGTAGCTGTCGGCGCCGGTGCTGTCGGTGAAGCCCTCCACCAACACGTTGCGCTGCGGAAACTCTTTCAGCACCGCCACCAGCTGGTCCACCAGGCGCAGACCACCGGGCTTGAGCTCGGCGCGGTTCACGTCAAACAGCACATCACCCAGCGTGACCACCAAACCGCGCGGGGTCTGCTGGGCGTTGAGTTCTTTCAGCTGGGTTTCGAGCTGACGGTTGCGCTCCATGGCCAGTTGGGTTTGTTGCTGGGCCTGGGCCGATTCGCTGCGCGCCATGTCGGTGCTGCGCTGGGCTGCGGCCGCGTTGCGCTCGGCGGTGGCCGCTTGCACTTCGGCGGCGGTGGCGGCCTGCTGGGCCGCGCTCGCGCTGCGCTGGGCAGCGTTGGCCTCTTGGGTGCGGGCCTGCAGCTGCACCTGGGTGCGGTCGGCACCGGCGCTGGCCACCATGGCTTCGGCGGTTTTCATGTCCATGGTTTCGCGCACGATGGCCACGCGCTGCGAAGCCAAATAGGCCAAGTGGTTGACCTGGGCTTCGTCTTCCTCGCGGCCCCAGGCGGCGTTGGCTTGGCTCATGGCGTCGCTGGCGAGCTTCATGTCGGGGCCAGCGTGGCTTTGCGCACGCGGGTCGGCCTGCACGTCGCGGTATGCGGTGCGCGCCTGCTCCAGCTGGGCGTTGTTTTGGGGCACGCTGCTGCAGCCGGCCAACACGGCCAGGGCTATGGCGGACAAGGCGGTCAGGTGGGATGTTTTCATGGGGGTTCTTTCAGAAAAGGGGTGGGCGGTGGGGATGCTGGGCGGCCCGTTATTGGGCGGCGCGTTCCAGTTCCTGGCGCAACACGCGGTTGCCCTCGCGCAGTTCGGTGGCGGCTTGGGCGGCCTGGGCGTTGCGCGCCTTGGCTTCGGCCAGGCGGGCGTCCACCAGCGCGGCTTCGGCCAGCATGCGGGCACGCTCAAATTTCTCTTCCACCATGGAGGCGTTAGCGCGGGCCAGCTTGTCGCGGGCCAGGGCCATCTCTGTGGGTGCCAGCGCCACGGCGCCGGCGCGTTCAGCACTGGCCAGCGCAGCGGTGGTGACCGCCATTTGCTCGGTGGGCGCGGGCAGGCTGGCGCAACCCATTTGCAGCGCTGCGGCGGCCAGTACCACCACCGTCAGCCAAGGCAGGTTGCTGCGCGCGGTGCCGGGCTGTGGGGTGGCGGATGGGGTGACGGGTTTGAAAGAAGTATTCATCGTGGGGGCTCCGTGGCCATCAAAAGAAGTGGGATGGGTTTCGGCTGCGGATGGCCCGCAGCGTCCAAGAAACCCACCTGCGCAGCTTGCGGGTTTGGGGCGCCGTTGTCGGTGCTCTGTCGCACATAGACTGTGTTGTAAAAGGCCAGCGCCGCATTCATTCAAGCTTTTAACGCGCTACCGCCCACCTTCCAAGTTGGGCACAGTGATGACTTGAAGGGCGGTTTTCAAGCTCCATTCATAGACTTGGTAGACCGCATCCCGCCCACGCGGGTCGGCCTCGACCACAGGACCGAAAGGTCTGGAGGGAGCTGTCCCGCCATCAGATTGCAAAACGCTCTCCAGCGCAGGTAGCCCCATCCACACAGGTTGGCCGATGCCAACGCCCAGCGCCATGCCCATCAAGCGGCCCGATGCATCAAACAAAGGTCCACCGCCCGCCACGGCCAACGGTTGACCCAACGTGCCAGAACGCAACACGGGCCAAGCCGGGTTTGCGTGGGCGGACGACGGCACGTACTCAACCGTGTAGGCACGACTTCCGGGCAATGGATCGCCAGGGGAGATGCCTTGGTCTTCGGCAACGTCCAGAAGAGTGGTCAGCTCCACCAGCGCCACATCGGGGGTGAGCACACGCCAGCCTGGCTTGGCTTGCGCCAACTGCCCCAGCCCATTGCGCAACCACAGGGGTCCAATCCGTGGGAGCAAAGCAGCGGGCACCAAGGCGCTGATACCGTTGCGCAGCAGCATGGCAGTGCCGACGACACGGGCCGTGCTTGGCAAGCCATGGCTGTCACCATAAGGAGCCAATCGGGAGGGCGGCTGCAACAAAGCGCCAACAGCCTGTGGACTGGCTTGGCCCAATTGCTGCTGAACCAGCGACAACAAGGCATGGTCGGGAAAGCGCTGTTGGGTGGTCTGTAACAAGCGCTGAGCCATAGCGGGCTGCCCACCCAGATGCAACAGCCAGATATACAACGCAGCACCGCCCGATACATCAGCGTGCACGCCTGCGATGTGCGCGCCCAACGCCAGCGCCCGCTGGTACTGACCGCCTTGGATATAGGCCCTGGCAAGTGCCGTATCGGTGTCGGCACCGTGCTGAATGTAAGTAGCGCTTTCAAACGCTTGTACAGCGGCGGCCAGATCGCGCCGGGCCAGCGCGTCCTCTCCCGCTTGGATCAGCTTTGCACGTGCCTGCTGCCGCTCGGGATCCAGCACCAAGCCCTCCACCACTCCAGCACCGCCCAGTTCAACCGCCGTTGCGGTTGAGGGCAACTGCCGCGCCATGAACTGGCGCAGACGTTGTTCACTGGCAGCGTCTGCAGACCCGACATTTCCCGCAGGATCTGCCGCGCATGCGAGTGACTGAAAAATACTCAACAGCAACAACATCCCAACGCGCAACACCCGCCAGAGTCGGGTGGCACAAAGGACAAAAGCATCAGCAAATAATTGGAGATTTTGCAGATTTACGCTCCCAACATTGACTTGAAACATACATCCAGATTAATGGTAGGGAAAAGGTTGGCAAATACAGACACTCCCTATTTTCGATATGTACAGGGGTATGGTAATTTTTTAGAATTTCTTATCAATATTCGTACCAAGGGGGCATGGATGGTCACGGCTGGAAATACAGTTGCTCTGTTTAAGCGCCACCCATGGTTAGCTGTTGCTGTGTGCTGGGCTTTGTTGCTGCCTGGGTGCAGTGCCTTTAAGCCACGACAAGCGGAACCGAGAGGTTTCAGCTTGCCAAAGCCACTGGAAAAAACTTCGCAGCCCCAGGCCATGGTCAAACCCCAGGGCGCTGGCGCTGGATCTTCAGCGCAGGCATTCGCGGTGGTGTTGTATGCCTCGCCTGTGGCGCAAACGTACTGGGCCAGCACTGGGTTCGATGGCCGACTCAACATCCAGTTGTGGCAAAGATTTTTGCGCAAATACAGTATCCCGTTTCAACTGATCACATCGGTCGATCAGCTTGAAAGTTCCTCTGGCAATACGCTGATCTTGCCCTCAGCCGTGGCGTTATCACAGCGAGAAAAAAAAGCCATCGCCCGTTTTCGAGCGAAAGGGGGTAGCGTGCTGAGTTCGTGGCTAACAGGTGTGAAAAACGAGCGAGGCATAGACACTGGGTTTGAATTTATGGTGGACACACTGGGCGTGAAGGTAGCCGGAAATACCGAGAAAGATGCCAAAGACACCTTCATGATCCTGCATGGTGACAGTCCGGTCACCCACCACCTGCCAGCAGGCATGCGCATTTGGATGGACCGCATCAAAGGTCTGTATCCACTGCGGTTGGAGGGGAAAAACACGGCAGCGCACATCATGGACTGGTCGCGCAAAGCGACTCTGGGTAAAGTCAGCAGCCTGGTGGTTTTTGACGAGCGGCTCGAGTCGACTGGCATGCACTCGCGCTCCATTGCCTTGGGATACTCAGAGCAACTGTGGGTGAGCGTTAATCCAAAGCTGCTGGAAGCGGTTACACACAACGCCTTGCAGTGGGTGATGCGCATCCCTTCTGCCTACACGGCCACCTGGCCCCATCCCTACCGCAGTGCCTTGGTAACGGCTGTTGATGTGGTGGATGCTTTGACCGACCTCGACATGGAGAACGCCAAGCGTCTGGAGGAAGTTGGAGGCCGTGCTACCTATTACGTGGTGAACGAGGCCGCTGCCAAGTCTGCCGAACGGTTGCTTGGCCTACAAGCCCGTGGACATGAAATTGCCTACTTGGGCGACAGATACGCTGACTTTCGCGATCAACCCGCCACCGTCCAAGCCCAGCGGCTGGACAACATGCGCAGAACCATGGCGGCACATGGCTTGGCCATCACACCCGCATCAGGCTTTCATCCG
The DNA here is from genome assembly GCA_030684755.1 of Hydrogenophaga sp. Taxonomy (GTDB): domain Bacteria; phylum Pseudomonadota; class Gammaproteobacteria; order Burkholderiales; family Burkholderiaceae_C; genus Hydrogenophaga. Next base: position 4,492 of record JAUXXN010000215.1, on the reverse strand, counting down.
CCAATGGACTCATATGACCGCCAGACAGAAAAGCTGTTGAATGAACGTGCCTTTGGACATCTGCTGGTCACGCTGGATGCATCTGAGGCCAGGCTGCCGTTTCTGTTCAACACGCCGGTGGGTTCTTCGCCCACGGGGCAACCAATCCCAAAAAATCTTTCAAGCCGCATGGTGGTGTTGCCACGCACACAAGAAGGACCCGATGAGTTGGTGGATAACTGCGAGCCAGAGATAGGACTTAAACCCTTCTTCAGGGAAGTCGAGTTGTCGGAGCAAATGGCTGCCCTAACTGTCATCCCCATCTCCAGCAAAAATGAACTGACCGATGCACAACGCGCGGAGGTTTTCAACCATTTCGGTAGCCGCCGTGAGTTCACATGGCTAACCACATCGGGTCAGGTCGCAGATTGGTGGCGTCTGCGTGAAGGCGTGGGTGTGCGGATGGGATTGGTCGATCAGACGCTTCGACTGAGCATCCGCATAGAGTCGGGTCCCGCACCAACGCAGGCGCCTGCCATCTGGATCAATCTGCCAGAAATGGGCAGCACCCTGCAATTACAGGCCCGAGGCCGTCCGATTGAAACACCCCGCTTGGTGGCGGTCGATGCGTGGCGGACTGCCATGCTGCTGGACAGACTACCGCCGGGTGAATACCACTGGGATGTTCGTTTTTCTCGCTCCATGTCTGGAGATGCCAGTCTATGAAGGCGCAGCTTGTCCTCATCTGGCTGACCATGTTGTTTCCAATCTCCAGCGCGTGGGCCAAGTCTGCGTCTGAACCACCCATTTATTTTTACTTGAGTCCACTGACAGCCCAGTACTTACATGCCAAGGGCTCCAACAACAACGCTTCATTGACCATATGGCGAAAGTACCTGAGAAAAGCCTGCCAGTGCTTTACCGAAGTGGGCCGGGAGGAGCTGCTTGGCACACTCAAACCTGGCGTGCTGATTTTGGCCTCGACTGAGTTGTTGGATGCGGAAGAACGCCAGGCGATACGGGCGTTTGCTGCGTCGGGTGGCAGCCTGCTGGCCACCTGGATGACAGGTACGCGCGGGGCACAGGGCGAGTGGGTAGGCTACGATTTTTTGGATGAATTGTTCAAGGTGCGTGTCGTTGGGGAATTTCGCCGCCCGAACAACGAGCACTGGTTCATGATCCCCTTTGGCGATGGACCACTGAGCTGGTCCATACCGGCCGGACGCCGCATGTACATGGGCGAAACTGTGCACAACATGCTGCGTATCGAGTCCCCCCACTTGGCTGCGGTGAACATGAACTGGAACAGAGAAAAGGACGACGAAGGTGCCAACGGAACGGTCGCTTTCCACGAGTCAGACACACACCGCAGTGCCTATTTTTCATTTCCTGAAGCTTGGGGATTCACCTCTCAGCAGGGGATCATATCGATTCTGGACAACACCCTGGCCTGGCTCCGGCGTCAACCAAAAGCCTTTAAGGCAGCTTGGCCCCATGGCAAACAGGCGGCTCACCTGATGGAAATGGATACCGAAGACAAGTTTTTTTCGGCCCCCAACTTTGCCAAAGACTTGGAGTCCATCGGTGTTCGCGGCACGTTCTACAGCTTGACATCAGAAGCCATCAAGTTTCCTGAGGTTGTGAAAGACCTGCTCGCTAGAGGGCACGAGATTGCCTACCACGCGGATGTACATATCGGGTTTGCCAAAGACGCTCCCGCGAAACAAGAAGCTCGCATCATCAATATGCGGCAACAAATGCAAACGATTCTGGGCGAAAACATCCACCTAGCCACGGGCTTCAGAGCGCCCACCGAATCGTATGACGCCAACACCGAACTCATCATGCGTAAGCACGGCATAGAACACCATGCGGCCAATCCGAGTTCTACCGAAGACCGACTCCCGTTTTTTTCAAAAGTTGACCCCAGCCTTGGTCCGGAACAGGCCTTGGTGGTGTTACCTCGTACCCAATACGATGACGTGAACTACACCGGGATGGGTTTCAGCCCGGAAAAGGTGTTGTCAACCTTGAAATACGATCTGGACTTGGTCGTGATGGGTGGCGCGTTTGGGTTGCTTTCGGTGCACACGCAAAATTACATCAATGAAGGCTTGTTACCCAAAGTCATGCCCGACTATGTCAAATATGTGGAAACCTACAAAGACCGTCTATGGATACCCCGAGGCGATCAGATTGCCACTTGGTGGCGTCAACGTGAACGCGTTAAGGTCAAGCAGCTTGAAGAGGGCAAAGACATTGTGGTGAAACTGTCTGTTGCTGAACCAGGCCAAGTGACGGGTTTGACCGTGATGCTCACCAACCCGAGGAAGAACGTCCGGCCTACAGTGAGCCCCCGCAGCCGGTCGGCAATCGGTGTGAAGGTGGTGGCGGTCGATCCCTTTCGTACGGCCCTGGTTTTTGATTTACCCAAAGCCGGCGAATTCGAATACCTGGTGCGGTTCCCTTGAAAACAGCATGCCCCTCGTTGAACGTTACGCTGTTCAGCCCCTCATCCAGCGGTTGGTCGCCGCCCGAAACATGTTGTCCCACGCACGGGTGGTCACGCCGAAGCCGCTCACGGGGAACACGTGGTGGTGCTCGGCGTGCCAGCGTTTGCGCTGGCGCAACCAGGGGGTGTCCAGCGTCCAGTGATGGATGGCGTGGTGCACCGTGGAATACCACAGGTAGCCCACCAGCAAGCCCAGCGTGAGCGCGGCCGCCGGCCACGGCCCCAGCACAAAAAGCGCTGGTAAATACACCAAGCCCATGAACAGCCCCGCGCTCACCAGCGTGGGGGTGCTGATGAGGGCTTCGGGCCTGCGGTGGTGCTCGTTGTGCCAGCGGCTGAAGGGCTGCAGGCCATGCAGCACGAAGCGGTGCAGCGCGTATTCAAGCGCCGTCCAGGCCAACAGGCCCAGCAGCGCCCAGCCCGCCAAGAGGCCCCAGGTGTGCACCGGCGCCAGCGCCACGATAGAGCCCAGCAGCACCAGGCAGGCGGCGCCGTAGAGCACGAAGTCGGTGGCATAGGCCACCGGGCTGTGTTCGGTGTTCAACAGGTTCATGCGGTGCGCTCGTGGGTGTGAAGCGACCGATCTTGTCGGGCGAAGGCGCGCGGGTCTGTGCGCTGGCCCACGCCGTGCACGTTCGATAGCGCACAGACGCCCGCCGGGACGGGGCCTACAAAGGGGGGTGGCGAGCGCTCTCTGCCCGCCCCAACCAAAGGATCGATATGAACTGGGACACCATCCAAGGCAACTGGAAACAACTGACCGGCCAAGCCAAGCAGCAGTGGGGCAAGCTGACCGACGACGACTTGGAAGTGGTGGCGGGCCACCGCGAACAGCTCGCTGGCAAAATTCAAGAGCGCTACGGCATTGCCAAAGACGAAGCCGAGAAGCAGCTCAAGGACTGGGAAGACCGCGCCAACGACAGCTGGCTGAAATAAGCCTCCAGCCGTGCGCTGAAAACGCCAAGGCCCTGGGCGGACAGCCTCCCAGGGCCTTTCTGCGTGGCAGGGTGCTTCGCTGCGCCCGGCCCAGCAAACCGGGTCAGTGCCGGTGAGCGGTCAGTTCGGTGAGGATCAGTTTGTCCGCCACGTAGCAACTGCAGGCCTCGGCTTCCAGGGCGGCGCGGTCCAGCACCGTCACCTCGCCACGGTGGTACTCGATCAGGCCACTGTCCTGAAAACCACTGGCGGCCATGGTGACGCCCACCCGGCGCACCCCCAGCATGAGCGCCATGAACTCTTGGGTCACATGAAACGTGTCGGACTGCGCGCGGTCTTGACTCATGAGCAGCCAGCGCGCCAAGCGCGGGCCGAGCATGTGAAAGCGCTCACAGGCCGAGGCCAGCGCCTGCTGGTGCAGCCTCACCAGCAAGCTCGTTTGCACCACGTCCAGCAACGCGGGCATGTCGAGCAGGCATTCGCGCAGCGCCTGGGCACCCACGCGCCAGCTGCTGCCTGGCCCCTGCACCAGCGCACGCCAGGGCGTTTTGGCCAGCCCCAGCGCCAACTCAGAGCCCAGCATCGATTCGCACCCGACCATGCCCACCTCCAGCGCGGGGTGGCTGTCCACATCGATCACCAGCGAGATGAACCCCGAGCACGGAAAGTAGGCATGGGTGAGCGGCTGGCCGCGCACGCTGAGTTCGGCAGAGAGCTGCAGGTCAAATGGCTCACAGCGCTTCAAAAAGCGGTGACGCACCTCGGTTGGCAACTGCTGGATGAGGTGGTTTTGAGAGGTTGCCATGTGGGGAAATTTCCGTTGTGAACGAAGAACTCCTGGGCTCCCGTGCGGCCTCAGACAACGGGTGACCAAGAGGCTGAAAAACAGTATGGACCCCGCCGTCGCCGCCGACTGTTTGCCAGCGCACATGGGCCGGTGTGCAGCCCACACACAACATGTTCGGCAACGCACCGACGCCCCTGCGCAGCGGGCCTAAAACCCACCCTGTGCACTTCGCGCAATGCGTCTCGACGCCAAACTCTCGAAAGATTTTCATGACCCAA
>JAUXXN010000213.1 GCA_030684755.1 Hydrogenophaga sp. | reverse complement strand
AAAGATCACAAGCTCAACGTGTTTCTTTGAGCACATCCTCCTCGCTGGACTTGTCGGGATTGAGGTGAACAATATCCCGGCGTGACCAGTCTCGGGTGTGCTTGGACCAGCGGCTCGGGTTGCGCCGTTGAGCGGCCTTATAGACCTCATGGCGGGCCTGCAAAAGAGCCCCATCCAACAGCGCATGGCGTTGGTCTGGCGTCACGAAACCAATGCCACTGTGGCGGTGCTCTTGGTTGTACCAATCCACCAGCTTGCCCACCCAGCGCCGCGCCTGCAACAGGTCCGCAAAAGGCTGCACCGGCAGATCGGGGCGGTACTTCAGCGTCCTGAACAAAGACTCCGAATACGGGTTGTCGTTGCTCACACCCGGGCGGCTGCGAGAGGGTGCAATCCCCAGCCGTTGCAGCGTGGTCAGCATGGTCTCACCACGCATCGGCGAGCCGTTGTCCGAATGCACACTGAGCTGGCCGGGCTCAATGCCCTGACGTTGGCAGATGTCCTGCATCAGCGCACTGGCCTGCTCGGTGCTCTCGCTGTCGTAGACCTGCCAGCCCACAATTCTGCGGCTGAACAGATCCACAAACAGGTACAGATAGAAGTAGGCGCCGCGCACCGCGGTGGGCAAATACGTGATGTCCCAGCAATAAATCTGATCGGGCTCGACCGCTGCCAAAGCGCGTGGCTTGCTGCGCTTTTGTGGCGCGCGCTCCAAGCGGCGGTGGGTGAGTTGACCGCTTTGGCGCATCAGGCGGTACAGCGTGGATTCGCTGGCCACGTAGCGGCCTTGGTCGGCCAAACGCGGCACGATCTGGCTCGGTGGCAGGTTTTTAAACTCCTCGCTGTTGAGCAGCTCCAGCGCAGCCAAGCGCTCGGCTTCGCTGAGTTGGTTGCGCGGTGTGCAGGGCTTGCGTTGGTCGCTGGCGCGCAGGTCACCACCGCAAGCCTGTGGGCGTTGCCAGCGTTGTACGGTGCGCACACTCAGGCCAATCTGAGCACAGGCACGCGCCCACCTCGCACCGGCTTTGCAGGCCTCTGTGAGCAGGGCCAGCAGCTGCAAACGCATGTCCAAGGCGATCATTTCTCCTCGCCCTCCCACAGCGTCTGGTACTTTTTTTGCAGCACCAGCAAGGCTGCGGCCTCGGCCAGCGCCTTCTCTTTTCGGTTGAGCTCGCGCTGGAGTTTGTCGTTCCTGGCCTGCAGCTCACGCAGGGCTGCGCTGGACTCTCGTGTGTGCTGCGCTGCGGGCGTACAAAAGGCCTCGCGCCAGGCGTGGAGTTGGTGCTCGAACAAACCCTTTTCACGGCACCAGGTATGCAGCTCTGGGCCAGTGAGGGCGTGCGTTTCGTTCAGCGCGAGCAGGCGCTGCGCGGGGCTCCAAGAAGCGGCTGCCATGTCCACGGGCAGTGTGGCAGCGGGCGTGGGCGGGCTGTCTTTTTGGTTCGACTTGGTGATCCATTTCCTGAGTGTTCCCTCAGGCACGTGCAGCTCTTGGGCAACGGTGCGCACGCTTTTGTCCCCGCGCTCTCGCACTTTGATCAAGGCCTGGTTTTCAAACTCTTTGGAGTGGTGGTTTCTTTTCATGGGGTGTCGCTTCGGTGTGGCTTATCCACAATTTCGGGAGGCGACAAGTAGTCTGACATGGGGGGGAGGTGGCGCACGGGTCTTGTACCGATTTGCCGCCTGCGAAGCGGTAAACCGTCTCCAGGCCAAACTCACAAAGCCCGATCTGGCAACGGATCGGGCTTTGTACTTTGCGCGCTCGTACAACCGCGCGCAGAAGACATGTACAAGGTTCATCGAAGCCAAGATCGTTCCATTGATCCTGCTCTGGTCGCAAACGGCGATAGCCGCTCTTTCCATGCGCAAGGCCAACCATGCGCCAACAGCAGCAACACGACCACCACCGACAACGGCCACCCGAAGGTGGCCGTGGACTTTTTGCCTGAAAGCCAGGCTGGGCTTTACAGGGCGACTGGCACCGCTGGGAAGTCGACGTCGGTGCCGGCGATGTGGTTGGTGTAGTTGGTCAACACGTTGAGGGCCACGTTGGCGGTGACTTCGATCACCAGACCGTGGTCCACACCCGCTGCTGCGGCATCGGCCAGATCGCTGTCGGCCAACACGCCACGCTGGCGGACGATTTTGATCGCCAGCTCAACCAGGGCCTTGTCTTGCACGCCTTCGGCGGTGCCGCTGCGCGCTGCGCGGATCGCTGCTTCCGACAAACCGGCGCCTTTGCCGATCAAGGTGTGGGCCGACAGGCAGTACTGGCAAGCGTTGGTCTGGCCCACGGCCAGGGCGATCAGCTCGCGCTGGGCGGCGCTCAAGCGGCCTTTGCTCAATGCATCGGAGAAGGCCAGGTAGCCGTTCAGGGCGGCTGGAGCCTGGGCGAAGGTGGCGAACAGGTTGGGCACCATGCCAAGCTTGGCCTTGACACCGTTGAGGGTGGCTTGGGTGGCGGCGTCGGCTAGGAGTCTGCGCGGCAGAACGTTTCGTTAACTGATTTGATGGCATCAGCGCGATGCCTTGGGTGATTTGATCGTTCCCGTTGTTTTGCGTGGTCTGTGCGGCGGCCTTGGGTGGGTCTGAAGGCTCCATTGCACGGCCCGCGATGCCCCGTTTTCCCTCAAGTGCCGCGCAAACTGCACATCCTTCTCAAGTTCAGCGCCATGCACACGAGCTTGAACTCGGCCTTGACCTTGTCCAACCCCCGCAGACTGAACTGCCTGAACCCCGGCACGCTCTTGATCCAACCGTTGGGCGCCTCCACGATCCACTTCCTCTTGCGGTAGGCTGCCCGTCCTTCGGGCGTCTTCAACTTGGTATCCATCGCCGCGCTGTGTGGGTACTTCTGGTCGTCGATCTCCAGCGCCTGCTTGCCCTCGCGACCCAGCGCCACGATCAGCTCGCTCGGGCTGTCCTTGAGTTGCTCGAACACCGCCTCTGAGCGGAACCCCGCATCGGCCAGCACCTGATCGGCATCCTGCTCCAGGTTCGCCCTCACCGCCGCCAGCAGCACCGGCAAGCGGTCACTGTCAGCGGCGTTGTTGCTGAGCTCGGCCGCCACCACGATCTGCGCGGTCTCGTCCACCGCCGTGTGCGCGTTGTAGCTGTAGTCATAGCCGCCGCCAGCGCGTTTCATGATGCGGCTGTCGGTATCGGTGAAGCTTTCCTGGGCGCTTTCTTTGGGAACACCGAAGTCACGCTTATAGCGCCCGCCCTTGGGTTTGCCGTCCTTGTCCCGGGGTTTGCGCTGGTCGTCCTCGCTGCGCCCACGGGCTGCATCGGATTCTCGCTGGCGTTGCTCCAGTCGCAGCTTGGCTGCCGTGATAGCGGCCAGCCGGTCGGCTCTGCGCTTGATCTCGCTGGGGATGTCGATCTCAGGCTCGTTCTTCTCCAAGTCATCGGCCGCCTTGGCTCGGTTGAGCAGCCCGTCGGTCTGGCCTTTGAGTTCGGCCTCGGCCTTGAGCATGCGCTCGTAGCTCATGGCCTTGTGACGGCTGGCGTTGGCCTTGAGCTTGGTGCCGTCCACCGCCACGGTGCCCAGTTTGACCAGGCCGCACTCGCGCGCCAGGCGAACGACCTGAACGAACAGGGCAGAGAGCTCTTGCAGGTGCAGTGCCCGAAAGTCCGACAGCGTGCGGTGTGCCGGGTAGTTCTCTGCCGCCAGCACCCGCAGCGCCACGTCTTCATGCAGTTTGGCTGCCAGCTTGCGCGAGCTGAAGGTGCCCGTGGCGTAGCCGTAGATCAAGACCTTGATCATCATGGCCGGGTGAAACGGTTGGTTGCGCGGACCGCCCTTGGCGTACCGGGCGTGAAAGGCGCTCAGGTCCAGGCTGTCGACGCTGTCACTGATGAAGTACGCCAGGTGCCCCTCGGGCAGCCAGTCTTGCAGTGCGTTGGGCAGCAGTCGCTGCTGCTGGGGTTCGTAGGGGAGGTAACTTGCGGCCATGCCCACAATTTACCAAGCCTTAGAGGCTTCATTGCGCTTCTGCCGCGCAGACTCCTAGCCTCGTTGCGCGCCAGCGCCCGCTTGGCTGTTTAGCCTTCTGCCAGCTTGGTAGTGCGCTCGTAACAACGAAACCTCTCGGCCCGATGGTTCGGCCCGGCAAGGTAGAGGTTCTGGATATGGATGTTTCCTGGCCTCCCTTTTGGCTGGAACGTGTTGGTTTTTTTTCCGTTCAGGGCTGCATTCTGCAACAACTTGTGACGGGTGCTAAGCATTTGCAGCGCTTCCCGCGTCTCTTCCTCGTTCGCCCCCGCAGCAGCGGCTTGGCCCAAACCATGCAGCACGGGTTCGACCGCGCTGCCAAAAACAAGGGTTTTCTATCGTTTTGGTAAAAAACCACCATTTTTCTATCAAAATAAAGCCCCATCTACCCGAAAAAAAACGCGATGACCGATACCTTTGTGGGTTTCTATCGATTGGCTCAGCTCCACGGCATCCGCTTGGTGCAGCCGCTGCTCATCCGCAGCCGCCTGGGGGCCGTGCGCCAGCGCGAGGTGGTGGATGGCCGTTCCTTGCTCACTTGGCCTGCGCAGTACCAACCGGCGGACAGTTTTCGGGGGCATTTCGAGTTCGGCTTGAAATACGAGCGGCTGCATTTTGAGTTTTTCTCGCGCCTGTTTGCCGCCTTGGACCCGGAGGACGTGGCGGCCTGGGTGCGCGATGAAACCACGGGCCGCTACGCCCGCCGCACCGCGTTTCTGTACGAGTGGTTCACCGGGCGGCGCCTGGATGTGCCGGACGCAGCGGCCAATGTGGCTTATGTGGACGCGATGGATGCCGGGCAGTACCTGAGCGCGACACGAGCGGACCGGGTGCGGCGCTGGCGGGTCGCCAGTTGGTGGAGGCGGTTCGTGTTGTGTTTGAGGATAAACACCAACCAGGTTAGATTTCATCCATGGAAAAACCCACCCCACATTCGATGAACATGAAATGTCCTGTTTGCGGCGCGGCGGCGCTGATCCACGACACCCGCGACCTGCCCTACACCTACAAGGGCGAAACCACCGTGATTCCAGCGGTAACAGCCGATTTTTGTCCCGCGTGCGATGAGTCCATCACCGACATGGCAGAAACCGAGCGCGTCATGCGCGAAATGCAGGCTTTCAACAAGCAGGTCAACGCGGCGATCGTTGACCCTGGCTTCATCGTCAACGTGCGCAAGAAGCTCAATCTCGGACAGCGCGAGGCCGCAGAAATCTTCGGCGGTGGCATCAATGCCTTCTCGCGCTACGAGAACGGCAAGACCAAGCCACCTTTGGCCTTGGTGAAGCT
>JAUXXN010000212.1 GCA_030684755.1 Hydrogenophaga sp. | reverse complement strand
GGGCCGACGGCATCTGGCTCTCGCCCTTCTTCAAAAGCCCCATGAAAGACTTCGGCTACGACGTGAGCGACTACTGCGACGTGGACCCGATGTTTGGCACGCTCGACGACTTCAAGGTGCTGGTGGCCCGCGCCCACGACCTGGGCCTGAAGGTGATGATTGACCAAGTGCTCTCGCACACCAGCGACCAGCACCCCTGGTTTACTGAGAGCCGCGCCAGCCGCAAGAACCCCAAGGCCGACTGGTATGTGTGGGCCAACGCCCAAGACGACGGCACGCCGCCCAACAACTGGCTGAGCATTTTTGGCGGCAGCGCCTGGCAGTGGGACACGCGCCGCTGCCAGTACTACCTGCACAACTTCCTGACCAGCCAGCCCGACCTGAACTTTCACAACCCCGCCGTGCAAGAAGCGCTGCTGGACACGGTCAAGTTCTGGCTCGACCTGGGCGTGGACGGCTACCGGCTGGACACCGCCAACTTCTACTTCCACGACGCCGAGCTGCGCAGCAACCCGGGCCGGGGCGCCCCCGACCTGGACAAGCCCGACCCGGCGGTGAACCCCTTCAACCCCTACGGCTGGCAGTGGCACGTGTACGACAAGAGCCGCCCGGAAAACCTGGTGTTCATGCAGCGCCTGCGCGCCCTGCTCGACCAGTACCCCGACACCACCATGGTGGGCGAAATCGGCGACGACGACGGTCTGGCCCGCGTGGCCGAATACACCGCCGGTAGCGACAAGCTGCATATGGCCTATTGCTTTGACCTGCTGGGCGATCAACGCAGCACCGCGTTTTTGCACGGCACGCTGGAGCGCTTCAACGCCGTGGTGGGCGACGGCTGGCCTTGCTGGGCGCTGTCCAACCACGACTGCGAACGCTCCGCCTCGCGCTGGGGCGGCACGCCACCCAACCCGCAGTTGCTGCGCTTGGCGGCGGCGTTTCAAGCCAGCTTGCGCGGCACGGTCTGCCTGTACCAAGGCGAAGAGCTGGGCCTGCCCGAGGCACAACTGGCCTTTGAAGACCTGCAAGACCCCTACGGCATCACCATGTGGCCCGAGTTCAAAGGGCGCGATGGCTGCCGCACGCCCATGCCCTGGGTGGCCGACGCGCCGCACGCCGGTTTCACCACCGGCGCCAAACCCTGGCTGCCGGTGGCCGCCACCCACACCGCACTGGCGGTGGACCAGCAAGCTGGGCACGCTCACAGCCTGCTGAGCTACTTCACGCAATTGCTGCACTGGCGCCGCCAGCAGCCCGCGCTGCTGCATGGCCGCATGACACTGCTGCCGCTGCACCCGCAGGTGCTGGGCATCGTGCGCGAACACGAAACATCGCAGGGCACACAACGCCTGCTGAGCGTCTTCAACTTCAGCGACCAAGCCGCCACGCTGGCCCTGCCGCCCGAGTGGGCCGTTGCCGCGCCCCTGCTGGGCAGCGGCCTGAGCGGCGCGCTGCTGGACGCCAACACCCTGCACTTTGAGCCCTGGGGCGGTTTGTTTTTGCAGGCCTAACACCCAACACGGGCCCAACACGGGCCCAGCCCCACCCCCGACGGAGAAACCCCATGTCCCGGATCGATTTCAAAAACGTTTGCAAGCGCTACGCGCCCCAGTCCCCGCTGACCATCAACAACGCCAACCTGACCATTGAAAAAGGTGAGTTTTGTGTGTTCGTGGGCCCCTCGGGCTGTGGCAAGTCCACCTTGCTGCGCATGGTGGCCGGGCTGGAAGACATCAGCTCGGGCGATCTGTCCATTGGCGGCGAGCGCGTCAACGACCTGCCGCCCGCCCGCCGGGGCGTGGCCATGGTGTTCCAAAGCTATGCGCTGTACCCGCACATGACGGTGCGCGACAACATGGGCTTTGGCCTGAAGGTGTTTGGCTCCAACGCCGCCGAGATCGATAAAAAAGTGCGCGAAGCCGCCGACATCTTGCAGCTCACCCCGCTGCTGGACCGCCTGCCCAAAGAACTCTCGGGCGGCCAGCGCCAGCGCGTAGCCATTGGCCGCGCCATCGTCAAAGAGCCGCGCGTGTTTTTGTTCGACGAGCCGCTGTCCAACCTAGACGCCGCGCTGCGCGTGCAAACCCGCCTGGAAATTGCCAAGCTGCACCGCGAAATTGGCACCGCCAGCATGATTTATGTGACCCACGACCAAGTGGAGGCCATGACCCTGGCCGACAAAATCGTGCTGCTGCGCGCCGGCCCCGAGGTGCAGACCCACGGCTCCATCGCCCAGATTGGCACGCCCATGGACCTGTACCACCGGCCCAACAGCCTGTTCGTGGCCGAGTTCATAGGCTCGCCCAAAATGAACATCTTGCCCGCCACCTTTTTGTCGGCCAGCGCGGGCATGGCGCGCATCAGCGTGGTGGGGCAGGTGTTTGAGGTGGCGGTTCAGGCCGAGCACCTGACGGCCCAACAGCCGGTGAGCCTGGGTCTGCGGCCCGAACACATGCGCCTAGCCAGCGATGACGCCAGCCCCAACAGCCTGCCTGCGCAGGTGGAGCACATTGAAAAGCTGGGCGAAGCCTCGCTGCTGTACCTGCGGCTGGGCGCGAACCTGCCCACCATCACCCTCAAGCTCGAAGGCACCACCGACCTGAAAATGGGTGCCACCATTCGCTTGCAGGTGGATGCGTGCGACCTGCACCTGTTCGACAGCACCGGCCAGGCGCTGACGCGTACCGTATCCTTGCCGGTTTGAACGCCGGAGCGCACAAACCTCCGGCCCCATCCACCCCAGTTTTTCGGCGGGAGTTCCGGTCATGCTGACAACCCAAGATCTTCACGCCCTCCAGAGCGGCCAGCACCCCGACCCCTACGCCGTGCTGGGCCTGCACAGCTTTGCGGGCACGCTTTGGGCGCATGCCTTTTTGCCCGGCGCGGTGCAGGTCGACCTGCTGGACCGCCACAGCGACCAGCACCACGGCACGCTCATGCGTGAACCGGGCACCGACATTTTTTCGCTGCCACTGCCCCCGAGCACCCTGCCCTTTGCACACCGGTTTGAAGTGCTGTGGGCCAGCGGCCAAACCGCCCGCCTGGACGACCCGTTTGCCTTTGGCACCGTGCTGGGCGAGCTGGATGTGTGGCTGCTGTCCGAGGGCACGCACCAGCGCCCTTATGAGTGCCTGGGCGCGCACCCACGCACGCTCGACGGCGTGGCCGGTGTCAGCTTTGCTGTGTGGGCGCCGAGCGCGGCGCGCGTGTCGGTGGTGGGCGGCTTCAACCAGTGGGACGGGCGGCGCCTGCCCATGCGCCTGCGCCGCGAATGCGGCATCTGGGAGGTCTTTGCGCCCGGCTTGGGCGCGGGCGAGCTGTACAAGTTCGAGATCGTCACCGCCAGCGGCGAGCGGCTGATGAAAAGCGACCCTTACGCCTTTCGCTGCCAGCTGCGGCCCGACACCGCCAGCGTGGTGCAGGCCCTGCCCCCAGCGCGGCCCATGGCGCCCGAGCGCCAGCGCGCCAACCGCTTTGACCAACCGATCAGCATCTACGAGGTGCATCTGGGTTCGTGGCGCAAGCAAGACGGCTGGCGCTGGCTGAACTACCGCGAGCTGGCCGACACGCTGGTGCCCTATGTGCGCGACATGGGCTTTACCCACATGGAGCTGCTGCCGGTGTCTGAGCACCCGTTCGACGGCTCCTGGGGTTACCAGCCGGTGGGCCTGTACGCGCCCACCTCGCGCTTTGGCACGCCCGAAGACTTCCAGTATTTTGTGGACGCCGCGCACGCCGCTGGCCTGGGTGTGTTGCTGGACTGGGTGCCCGCCCAC
>JAUXXN010000210.1 GCA_030684755.1 Hydrogenophaga sp. | reverse complement strand
CCAGTTCACCAACTCGGGCACCTGCACGGCATGCACGTCATCGCCCCACAGAATGGAGCGCACTTCTTCAAAGATGTATATCAGGCCAAACGTGAGCAGCACCTGGTCCAGGTGGTCTCGGTGGTAGAAGTGGCGAAACAGCAGCCATTCCAGCACCCAGCCCAGCGCAACCGCAATCACCGTGCCCACCAGAATGGCCAGCACCAGACTGTCAAACTGGGCGGTCAGAGACCAGGCCATGTAAGCGCCCAGCATGTAGAAGCTGCCATGCGCCAGGTTCACCACGCCCATGATGCCGAAGATCAGCGTGAGGCCTGCCGCCAGCATGAACAGCAACAGGCCATATTGCAGGCTGTTGAGCAACTGGATCAGGAAGTTGGCGAAATCCATAGGCGTTTTGGGTTTGGGACTGGAAATGGGGGTTGGTGTTGGCACCCGCTAACGCAAGCGCAAGGGGTGCCAGCAGGCCATTAGCCCATGCGGCAACCGGTGGCTGGGTCGGCGACTGCTTTGGCAGCAATGCCAATCACCTTGTTTTCTTTGTTGACCACCTGGCGCAGGTACATGTCCTGAATTGGGTTGTGGGCCGGGCTCATGGTCCATTTGCCGCGTGGGCTGTCAATGACAGCTCCTTCCATGGCGGCATAGAGCGCCTTTTTGTTGGACATATCGCCTTTGACCGCATTGGCGCCTCTGATCAACAGCAAACCCGTGTCGTAGCCTTGCACCGCGTACACATCAGGCTGCATGCGGAAGGCCTTGGCGTATTCCAGGCGGAACTGCTTGTTTCGCGGGGTGTCCAGCGAGTCGCTGTAGTGCATGGTGGTCAACACGCCGTCAGCGGCTGGGCCAGCGGCTTCCAGCACGCCTTCGGTCAGGAAGCCCGAGCCATACAGCTGTATGTTTCTGCTCAGCCCGGCGGCGTGGAAGTCGCGCATGAACTTGGCAGCGCCACCGCCTGCAAAGAAGCAAGCCACAGCGTCGGGCTTGAGCGAGGCAATCTCGGTCAGCAGAGCCTGGAATTCCACGTTAGGGAAGGGCAACCCCAGTTTCTTGACGATGGTGCCGCCAGCTTCGGTGTAGCTCTTTTCAAAACCTTCAAAAGCCTCGTCGCCTGCGGCGTAGTTCCAGGTGATCCAGACGGCCTTCTTGTGGCCGCGGTCTACCATGGCTTTGCCCAGTGCCAGCGTGGGCTGTGAGTTAGAAAACGAGGTGCGGAACACATTGGGTGAGCACTGGGCACGCGTGGCCACATGCACACCTGCATTTGGGATCAGGTTGAGCACGCCGGTGTCGCGAGCCACTTTGTGAATACCCATTTGAACGCCCGAATGCACCGTGCCCACCAGCACATCCACCTTGTCG
>JAUXXN010000205.1 GCA_030684755.1 Hydrogenophaga sp. | reverse complement strand
CAGTGGATGAACAACATCCAGGACTGGTGCATCAGCCGCCAGCTCTGGTGGGGCCACCAGATCCCGGCGTGGTACGACGAGCAGGGTCAGGTGTATGTGGCGCGCAACTTGGAAGAAGCCCAGGCACAGGCCGGTGCGGGCAAGCCCCTCAAGCGCGACGAAGACGTGCTCGACACCTGGTACTCGTCAGCGCTGGTGCCGTTCAGCACCATGGGCTGGCCAGAACAGGGCGACAAGCCCACCGACGACTACAACCTGTATCTGCCCAGCAGCGTGCTGGTCACAGGCTACGACATCATCTTCTTCTGGGTTGCCCGGATGATCATGATGACCACGCACTTCACCGGCCGCGTGCCGTTCAAGCACGTCTACATCCACGGCCTGGTGCGCGATGCGCAGGGCCAGAAAATGAGCAAAAGCGAAGGCAACGTGCTCGACCCGGTGGACCTGATCGACGGGATTTCGCTCGCGCCTTTGCTTGAGAAGCGCACCACAGGCCTGCGCAAACCTGAGACAGCACCCAAGGTGCGCAAGCAGACCGAAAAAGAATTCCCCGAAGGCATTCCGGCCTATGGCGCCGACGCGCTGCGCTTCACCTTCGCCGCACTCGCTTCGCTGGGCCGCAGCATCAACTTCGACAGCAAACGCTGCGAGGGCTACCGCAACTTCTGTAACAAGCTCTGGAACGCCACCCGCTTCACGCTGATGAACTGCGAGGGCCAAGACTGTGGACTCAAGGAACACACCAAGGCCGAATGCGACGTGGGCGGCAGCAGCCACGGCTACCTGAACTTTTCTCAAGCCGACCGCTGGATCACGTCCACCTTGCAGCGCGCGGAAGCCGAGGTCGCCAAGGGCTTTGCCGAATACCGGCTGGACAACGTGGCCAACACGGTCTACGACTTTGTGTGGAACGAGTTCTGCGACTGGTATCTGGAAATTGCCAAGGTGCAGATCAACACCGGCAACGAGTCACAGCAACGCGCCACGCGCCGCACCCTCATTCGCACGCTGGAAACGATTCTGCGCTTGGCGCACCCGGTGATTCCGTTCATCACCGAAGAGCTGTGGCAGAAGGTGGCGCCCGTGGCCGGTCGTGCAGGCGCATCGGTCAGCATTGCTGCTTACCCGGTGAGCCAGCCCGATCGCATCGACCCGGAGGCCGAAGCCCATGTGAGCAAACTCAAGGGGCTGGTGGACGCCTGCCGCAACCTGCGCGGTGAGATGAACGTGTCACCCGCCACCCGCCTGCCGCTGTATGTGCTGGGCGACACCGCCTTCATGCAAGCCGCTGGCCCGGTGCTGCAGGCGCTGGCCAAGCTCAGCGA
>JAUXXN010000182.1 GCA_030684755.1 Hydrogenophaga sp. | reverse complement strand
CCACCGGAAAGGTTTCGGTGGACGGCAAGCCGCCCGCAAAACTGATGATGCCGGGCTTCTCGGTCACTTTCAGAATCTCGCGGATCACCGACGGGTTCATCTTGTGGGCACGCTGGGCCAGGGTCCAGGGGGTGTTCATGTGGGTTCTCCTTCTTGGGGGCCGTAGAAAACGACCCAGGTAACAAAGTCTTGACTGAAATCTTCAAAGCGATGGCGTGCGCCCGCAGGCACAAACAACACATCGCCGGTTTGCATCTCACAGCGCTCGCCTTCGAGCCAGAAGCCCGAACGACCACGCTGCACCACGTACAGCTCGTCCTGTGTGTGAGGTTGCTGTATGTCTTGGCCCAGTTGCGATGTGGAGGGTGCGAAAAGCTCCACGCTCATGCTGCCATGCGCCAGCGCACGGACGAACGGCGTGCCGAGCGGGTAGCGGCCTGCGGGCGCTTGAGGCAAGGCTTTCAGGTGGTCTTGAAAGTCGGCTTTCATGTCACGGCTGCTTTGCGGGTGGGGGTTTCGATGAGGTGGCGGGCGCGGCCATGCGCCGTCCCATAAAAACAGTGGCCACCACGGCCAGGGCAAAGCCGAGCGTGGTGAGGTCCAGCGATTCTCCCAGCAGCGGCACGGCGGCCACGATGCTGACGAAAGGTTGCAGCAATTGCAGCTGGCTGACCCGCAGCGCGCCGCCCAGCGCCAGGCCGCGAAACCAGGCAAAGAAACCGGCCCACATGGAAAACACGCCCACATAGACCAGCGCCAGCCAGGCCGAGGTGTTGATGGGCTGCTCGGGCCAGGTCAGCAGCGCGCCCGGCACGGTGATGGGCAGTGCCATCACGCAGACCCAGCTGATCACGCGCTCGGCGCCCAGCGCCGGTGTGACCTTGGCGCCCGCCACATAACCCACCGAAGCCGCCAACACCGCGCCCACCAGCAGCAGGTCGGCCCAGGCCAGGCCAAAACCGTGCCCCTGCTGCATCGCGCGCAACACGCTGTAGGCCGCCACCAGCAGGCTGCCCAGCCCGGCAAACAGCCAGAAACCCAGCCGTGCTCGCTGGTGCAGCAGCCAGGCCGCCGCAGCAGCGGTGGCCAGCGGCAGCAGGGCGGTGATGACGGCGGCGTGGCTCGCGGTGACGTGGCGCAGCGCCCAGCCCAGCAGCAGCGGGTAGCCAATGGCGTTGCCCAGCAGCGACAGCGCCAGCGGTTGGCGGTGTTCCGGCGCTGGCAGGGGCGAGCGCGTGGCCAGCAGGTAGATGATGGACAAACCTCCGGCCAGCGCAGCGCGGCCCCAGGTGACGAACCAGGGCGAAAGCTGGGGCGCGTCGGAGGTGCCGGTGGCCAGGCGCGTCATGGGCAGGGTGAGGGCAAACACCACCACGCCCACCAAACCCAGCCACAGGCCCAAGGTTTGGTTGCGCTGGTCTTGCTCCGCCGACAGGTTCACGCCGGTGGTCATCGCAAACCCCCAGCGGTGTGCGTCAGGCCCAGCCCGGTGCCCAGCATCCAGGCGGCGGTGAGCACCAGCGCCAGCGCCATGCAGCGGTTGAACACCAGCAGCCGCCCGCCCGTGGGCTGGCCGTCCACCACCGGCCCGGCCAGCCAGTGGCGAAGCAGCGAGCCCACGGCGGCGTAGGTGAGATTGCTGAAAAACGCAAACGCCAGCAGCACCGGGAACACCTGCACAAAGCGCTCAGCCGCGTCGGGCCGGCCCGCCACCCAACCGGCCACGATGGACAGCGCCAGCATCCAGGCCTTGATGTTCAAAAACTGCAGCATCACGCCCTGCGCAAACGTCACGTTCAGCCTCTCAGCGTTCACCGCACTCAGGCTGCGGCTGCCCGACAAACGCCAAGCCAGCCACAACAAGTAGCCCACACCGCCCAGCAAAATGCTCCAGCGCAACAGCGGCAGCGCCACCACCAGCGCGCCCACGCCGCCGGCACACAGCGCAAACAGCAGGCCCCAACCCACCGGCACCGCGCACACAAAGCGCATGGCGCGGCGCAGCCCAAAGTTGGCCGCCAGCGCGGTGGACAAGGTGGTGTTCGGCCCGGGTGTGAAGCTGGTGGCCGTGGCCAGCACCAAGAGCGCGCTGAATTCGGCGGCGTTCATGCGGCAACCCCAAGACGGATGAGCGCAAAGACAAAAAGTGCTTGTGTGTGCATGGCAGGCACTTTATCCTTTTAAAACCATACACAAGCCATACAGTTCAGGGGCTCAGTTCACAAACTGTGTGAGCGGCTTTACCCATACACCCACCATGTTCAACGACAGCCCAAGCCCCGACCCCCTGGCCAGCGCGCCCGCCCTCACGCGCACCGCCGCGCAGACGCTGGCCGAGCAGCTGGCGGCCCGGTTTGCCGACCGCATCCGCGACCGCCTGCTGGCCCCTGGTGCACGCTTGCCCAGCGTGCGCCAGTGCGCCGCCCAGCACGGTTTGAACCCGTCCACCGTGGTGGCCGCTTACGACCTGCTGCTGGCCCAAGGCCTGGTGCTGGCGCAGCGCAACCGGGGCTACTTTGTGCGTGACCGTGCGCCGCTGCGCGAGAGCCTGGCCGCCCGGCCCGAAGGCGCCGCCCAACCCAACACCCACCCCGAAATCGTCCAACCCCTGGCCGCGCCGGTGAACGCCGCCGCGCTCATTCGCGGCATGTTTCAACCGGCGGGTTCGCGCCCGCAGCCGGGCATGGGCGCCTTCCCGCCCGACTGGATGGCCTCCACCTTCATGCAAGCCGCCGTGCGCCGCGTCACCACGCCGCAAGCGCTGGCCGACAGTTCGCTGCGCTACGGCGAGCCGCTGGGCGACGGCCACCTGCGCCGCGTGCTGGCCGACCGGCTGCAAGGCATGGGCCTGCCGGTGGGGCCGCAGCACATCATCACCACCGTGGGCGCCACCCACGCGCTGGACATTGTGAGCCGCACCCTGCTGAAACCGGGCGACTGTGTGATGGTGGAAGAACCCGGCTGGGCGGTGGAATTTGCCCGCCTCGCCGCCATGGGCATGCGCATCTTGCCGGTGCCGCGCGGCCCCGCCGGGCCGGACTTGGCGGTGATGGCCCGCTACTGCGAAGCCCACGCGCCCAAACTGTTTGTCAGCGTGAGCGTGTTGCACAACCCCACCGGCTACTGCCTCTCGCCCGGCAGCGCCCACCGCGTGTTGCAACTGGCGCAACAACACGACTTTTGCGTGGTGGAAGACGACACCTACGGCCACATCGCGCCCGAACACGCCACCCGCATGAGCGTGCTCGACGGTTTGCAGCGCACCATTTACGTGAGCGGCTTCGCCAAAATTCTGGCGCCCAACTGGCGCGTGGGCTACCTGGCCGCGCCCGCCGCTTGGGTCGAGCGCCTGCTGGACACCAAGCTGCTCACCACCCTCACCACGCCCAGCTTGCTGGAGCGCGCCCTGGCGCACTGCATCGAACAAGGCCAACTGCGCCGCCACGCCGAACGCATCCGCACCCGGCTCGACGCCGCCCGCACCCGCAGCACGCGGCTGGCGCTGGCGGCGGGTTGCCGCTTTGTGTCAGAACCCGCCGGTTTGTTTGGCTGGGTGGACACGGGCGTGGACACCGAAGCCCTGTCGCAACGCATGCTGGACGAAGGCATCCTCATCGCCCCCGGCGCCCTGTTCCACGCCGCCCGGGCGCCCAGCACGCTTATGCGCATCAACTTCGCCACCACGCAAGACACGGCGTTTTGGGGTGTTTACCGGCGGTTGGTGGCCGGGTAGGGCGTTGCGCCGAACTGCAGCCGCCCCGTTACGCAAGCCCCCATCCCAACCTTCCCCCAACGGGGGAAGGAGTGAAGACACAGCATGCCCAGACCCTCCGCAAGGAGCCAGACATGGCGTTCTCAGGCGTCGCGCATCAGGGCTGTCTTGCTCCTTCCCCCGCTGGGGGAAGGTTGGGATGGGGGCTCGGCGCACCTTTCAACACGAGAACGGCTGACAGCTCAGCCTCTCACTCCCTCAACTCCCGCCCAAAGTTTCCAAGCGTTCCATGGCTTCCAGCCATTGCGCTTCCACCTGCGCATGCTGTGCCGCTAGTTGCGCGGCGCGGGCCGGGTCGGCTGAAAACAACTGACCATTGTTGAGCTGCTGGTCCAATTCGGCCTGCTCGGCCTCCAGCTGGGCGATGCGCGCAGGCAGGGCGTCCAGCTCGCGCTGTTCTTTGTAGCTCAGCTTCTTTTTGGCGGCCGGTGCGGCAGGGGCGGGTGCAGCGGCGGCGGTGTTGCCCGCTTTGCCCGCCGGTGCGCTGGCCGGGGCCGTGCTTTTCTCGCGCTGCAAAGCCTCGGCGCGGGCCGACTGCGTCATCCAGTCCTGCACGTCGCCCACGTACTCGCGCCAACGCCCCTCGCCCTCGCTCACGATGGTGCTGGTCACCACGTTGTCCAAAAACCGGCGGTCGTGGCTGACCAGAAACACCGTGCCCTCGTACTGCTGCAACAGGTCTTCCAGCAGCTCCAGCGTGTCAATGTCCAGGTCGTTGGTCGGCTCGTCCAGCACCAGCACGTTCGCCGGGCGCGCAAACAGCCGCGCCAGCAACAGCCGGTTGCGCTCGCCGCCCGAGAGCGTGCGCACCGGCGCATTGGCCCGCGCCGGTGAAAACAAAAAGTCGCTCAGGTAGCTCTTCACATGGGTGCGTTTGCTGCCAATCTCGATCCACTCGCTGCCCGGGCTGATGAAGTCTTCCAGCGTCGCGTCCAGGTCAATCTGGTCGCGCATCTGGTCAAAATACGCCACGTTTTGCTTGCTGCCCAGGCGCACCGTGCCACTGTCGGGGGCCAGTTCGCCCAAAATGATCTTCAACAGCGTGGTTTTGCCCGCGCCGTTCGGCCCAATCAGGCCAATCTTGTCGCCGCGCAAAATCGTCGCCGTGAAGTCCCGAATCACCGTGCGCAGCGCGCCGTCCGCCGTCGGGTAGGCCTTGGTCACCTTCTCCAGCTCCGCCACAATTTTGCCGCTGGCACTGCCGCTGGCCACCTCCAGCTTCACGCTGCCCAGCGCATCGCGCCGCTGGGCGCGCTGCGCCCGCAAAGCCTCCAGCCGCGTGATGCGGCCCTGCGCCCGGGTGCGCCGCGCCTCCACGCCCTTGCGAATCCACACCTCTTCTTGCGCCAGCAGCTTGTCGGCGCGTGCGCTGATCACCGCCTCTTGCGCCATCTGCTCCTCTTTGAGCAACTGGTATTGCGCAAAATTACCCGGGTAGCTCAGCAGTCGCCCCCGGTCCAGCTCCACCATGCGCGTGGCCACCCGGTCCAAAAACGCCCGGTCGTGGCTGATCGTCACCACGCTGCCCTTGTATTCCAGCAACAGGTCTTCCAGCCAGGTGATGCTGTCCAGGTCCAGGTGGTTGGTCGGCTCGTCCAGCAACAACACGTCGGGCCGACTCACCAGCGCCTGCGCCAGCGCCACCCGTTTCTTGTTGCCGCCCGAGAGCGCACCCACCAGCACGCTGCCCTCCAGGTGCAGGCGGTGCAGCGTTTCTTCCACCCGCTGCTCCCAGTTCCAGGCGTCCAGCGCCTCGATGCGGTTTTGCAGCGCGTCCAAGTCCAGCCCGTCGGCACCGCTCAAATACAGGTCGCGTGCCGCCCGCGCATCGGCCAGGCCCACACTGGCCGCCTCAAACACGCTGCTGGCCAAATCCAAAATAGGCTCTTGCGGCACATAGGCCACACGCAAACCGGTTTGCACCTGCACCGTGCCGTCGTCGGGCTTCTCCAGTCCGGCCAAAATTTTCAGCATCGACGACTTGCCGGTGCCGTTGCGCCCAATCAGACCCACACGCTCTTGGGCCTCCAGCGCAAAGTCGGTGTGGTCGAGCAGCGCCACGTGGCCAAAGGCCAGTTGCGCGTTCTGCAAGTTAATGAGTGCCATGAAAGTGCCAAAGTAAAGTTGCGGCGATTATCCCCGGCAGGCTGTGCGGAGTCGGCGCTGCAGAAACGACATGAGCCTGCTACTCAGCGTCACCCGCGACGGCGCATGGCATGGCCACCCCCAACGACTTTGTGAAACGGCACATGTTGTTTCAAAAATGGGTAGGCAGCAAAAAATGCATTGAACATTTTTTTGGGTGTTGCCTTGAAGTCGGAATCAAAACGAAGTCAGAATAGAAAAAAAGGGAGCAAATGGTAACAACTACACCAAACCAACTGCGTCGCAACACTC
>JAUXXN010000173.1 GCA_030684755.1 Hydrogenophaga sp. | reverse complement strand
TTGCCGAAATTGCCGCCAACCGCGCCCAGGGCAATGCGTGGATTCCCACCACCCTCATTGAAGAGCTCAAGCCCAAAGCCCGCGCCGCTGGTTTGTGGAACCTGTTCCTGCCCAAAAGCCCGCGCGCACCCGAAGGCCTGTCCAACCTGGAATACGCGCCCATGTGCGAAATCATGGGCCGGGTACCGTTCGCCGCCGAGGTGTTCAACTGCTCGGCGCCTGACACCGGCAACATGGAAACCTTTGAACGCTATGCCAGCGAGGAACTGAAGGACCAGTGGCTGGAGCCCTTGCTCAAGGGTGAAATTCGCTCCGCCTTTCTCATGACCGAGCCCGAAGTGGCCTCGTCTGACGCCACCAACATCCAGTGCCGCATTGAGCGCGATGGCGACGAGTACGTTATCAACGGGCGCAAGTGGTGGTCGTCGGGTGCGGGCGACCCGCGCTGTGCGGTCTACATCGTGATGGGCAAGACCAACCCCGACGCGCCCCGGCACTCGCAGCAGTCCATGATCATCGTGCCGTCCAACAGCAAAGGCATCACCATCGTGCGCCCGCTGTCGGTGTTTGGCTACGACGATGCGCCCCACGGCCACATGGAAGTGCTGCTGGACAATGTGCGGGTGCCCGTGGGCAACCTGCTGCTCGGCGAGGGCCGGGGCTTTGAAATTGCCCAAGGTCGCCTCGGCCCTGGGCGCATTCACCACTGCATGCGCTCCATCGGCGCGGCCGAGCGCGCGCTCGAACTCATGTGCCAGCGCCTGAACACCCGCGTGGCCTTTGGCAAGCCGGTGTCGGCCCAGTCGGTCTGGCACGAACGCATTGCCGATGCGCGCTGCCGCATTGAAATGGCCCGCCTGCTCACGCTCAAGGCCGCCTACATGATGGACACCGTGGGCAACAAGGTGGCCAAGGCGGAAATCGCCATGATCAAGGTGGTGGCGCCCAACATGGCCTGCGACATCATCGACATGGCCATTCAAGCCCACGGTGGCGCAGGTGTTTGCGATGACTTTCCTCTGGCCTACAGCTACGCCAGCCAGCGAACCCTGCGCCTAGCCGATGGCCCCGACGAAGTGCACCGCCAATCCATCGCCAAACTGGAACTGGCCAAGCACATGCTTGTGAAGACCGAGGTGGACATGCCCGTGACACGCGGCTGTTGAGCTGCGGCCTTGCACCTCAATAGCCCATCCAGCTGCTGAGGCTCTGTACGTCCAGTCAATCAAACCCACAATGCTTTTTTGATACATGCATACAAAAATCGCTAAAAAATCGGGGCACACACAAAACACCCCCTGTAAAGTGGCTATAATTCGAAGCTTAGTCGGAGCGTAGCGCAGCCTGGTAGCGCATCTGCTTTGGGAGCAGAGGGTCGCGAGTTCGAATCCCGCCGCTCCGACCAT
>JAUXXN010000151.1 GCA_030684755.1 Hydrogenophaga sp. | reverse complement strand
TGGCCGCTACCGGGGCCTGATCAACATGGACCTGGGCGAAAAAAACAGCGATGGCAGCCCCGCCACGCAAGAGTTTTTGCACCTGGAGTACGCCGACAACGCCACGCTGTACGTGCCCGTGAGCCAGTTGCAGCTCATCAGCCGCTACACCGGCGTGAGCGCCGACGAAGCGCCACTGCACCGGCTGGGCAGCGGTCAGTGGGACAAAGCCAAACGCAAAGCGGCGGAGCAGGTGCGCGACGCCGCTGCCGAGCTGCTGAACATCTACGCCCGCCGCGCCACCCGCCAGGGCCAAGCGTTCCCCTACTCAGCGCACGACTACGAAATTTTTGCCAACGATTTCGGCTTTGAAGAAACCGCCGACCAGCGCGGCGCCATCCATGCCGTCATTCAAGACATGATCAGCCCGCGCCCCATGGACCGGTTGGTCTGCGGCGACGTGGGTTTTGGTAAAACCGAGGTGGCGCTGCGCGCCGCGTTTGTCGCCGTCACCGGTGGGCGGCAAGTGGCCTTTTTGGCCCCCACCACGCTGCTGGCCGAACAGCACTTCCAAACCCTGGTGGACCGCTTTGCCAAATGGCCGGTGAAGGTAGCCGAGGTGTCTCGCTTTCGCTCTGGCAAAGAAATCACCGCAGCCATCAAAGGCATTGCCGATGGCACGGTGGACATCGTGGTGGGCACGCACAAACTGCTGAGCGAATCGACCAAGTTCCACAACCTGGGCCTGCTCATCATTGACGAAGAACACCGCTTTGGCGTGCGCCACAAAGAGCAGATGAAAGCGCTGCGCGCCGAAGTGGACGTGCTCACCCTCACCGCCACACCCATTCCGCGCACGCTGGGCATGGCCCTCGAAGGTCTACGCGACCTCAGCGTGATCGCCACCGCACCGCAGCGCCGTCTGGCCATCAAAACCTTTGTGCGCAGCGAAAACAACGGCGTCATCCGCGAAGCCGTGCTTCGCGAACTCAAGCGCGGGGGCCAGTGCTACTTTTTGCACAACGAGGTGGACACCATTGAGAACCGCAAGCAAAAGCTGGAAGAAATATTGCCCGAAGCGCGCATCGCCATCGCCCACGGCCAAATGCCCGAGCGCGATCTGGAGCGCGTCATGCGCGACTTTGTGGCGCAACGCTACAACCTGCTGCTGTGCTCGACCATCATCGAAACCGGTATCGATGTGCCCACGGCCAACACCATCGTGATGAGCCGGGCCGACAAATTTGGCTTGGCCCAGTTGCACCAACTGCGCGGGCGCGTGGGCCGCAGCCACCACCAAGCCTATGCCTACCTCATGGTGCCGGACATAGAAGGTCTGACCAAACAAGCCGCGCAACGCCTCGACGCCATTCAGCAAATGGAGGAACTTGGCAGCGGCTTCTATTTGGCCATGCACGACCTGGAGATTCGCGGTGCGGGCGAGGTGCTGGGAGAAAACCAGAGCGGCAACATGCTAGAAGTGGGCTTTCAGCTCTACAACGAGATGCTGAGCGAAGCCGTGGCCAGCCTCAAAGCAGGACGCGAACCCGACCTGTTGAGCCCGCTGAGCGTCGCCACCGACATCAACCTACACGCCCCCGCCCTGTTGCCCAGCGACTACTGCGGCGATGTGCATTTGCGTCTGAGCTTTTACAAAAAACTCGCCACCGCCAAAACCGCGCCCCAGGTGGACGCGCTGCTAGAAGAAATTGTGGATCGCTTCGGAAAACTGCCTCCACAGGCTCAAACACTCATCGATGTTCACCGCCTGCGCGTGCTGAGCGCGCCTTTCGGCGTGGTCAAGGTCGATGCATCACCGGGCGTGACCACCATCACCTTCAAAGCCAACCCACCGGTGGAGCCCATGCGCATCATCGAACTGATCCAGAAAAACAAACACATCAAACTGGCGGGCAACGAAAAGCTGCGGATTGAACGCGCCCTGCCCGAAACCAAAGACCGGGTGCAGTTGGTGCGGGATGTATTGAAGGGGTTGGGGGTGCCGGTGAAGGCTGCAGAGCCAGAACCGCCCAAAGTCCTTATCAAAGGATAGAGACCTTATCAAACATGCCCCCGTGCGCAGCTGCTGCACCCATCAACTTTTCACTAACACCCAACCCAATGACCACACCCACCGAATTTGCTCCCGGCCTGGTTCTTAACGGTATCCGGCCTCCTCTGAATCTGCGCGATTTCAAGCTGATCGCGTTTGACATGGATTCCACCCTCATCAACATTGAGTGTGTGGACGAGATTGCCGACGCGGTGGGCCGCAAGGCCGAGGTGGCGGCGATCACCGAGGCTGCCATGCGTGGTGAGATCACCGACTACAAAGACAGCCTGCGCCGGCGGGTGGCATTGCTCAAGGGCGTGCGCGAGGCCGATTTGGCCCATGTGTATCGCGCCCGCCTGCAACTTAACCCTGGTGCTGCTGAGCTGGTGCTGGCCTGCAAGGCGGCAGGGCTTAAGGTATTGCTGGTCAGTGGCGGTTTTACTTACTTTGCCGAGCGGCTGCGCGACCGGCTGGCGCTGGACTTTGCGCGCAGCAACAAGCTGGAGATGGTGGACGGCGTGCTGACGGGCCGCATGCTTGACCAGAGCTGGGGCGATATTTGCGACGCCGCTATGAAGCGCGAAACGCTGTTGCGCACCTGCAGCCTGATTGGTTGCGAACCGAGCCAAACCATTGCCATGGGCGACGGTGCGAACGACCTGGAGATGATGGGCGTAGCGGGCCTGTCTGTAGCGTACCGGGCCAAACCCAAGGTGCGGGCGCAGGCCAAGGTGGCCATTGACATGGGCGGGCTGGACCGGCTGTTGGAGCTGTTTCAGGCATGAGCATGCTTGCGCGTTTGCAAGGCTGGGCGAGCGCGTTGCGCCGCGATTGGAAAAGCCACCTGGGCACGGTGGCTTTGTGTGTGGGCGTGTTGCTGGCAGTGCAGTGGTGGCAAACGCGGCAGGTAGCAGGTGGGCCATTGCCCGATGTGGCGCTGGATGCCGCGCTGCCGGTGCTGGACGCTTCGGGTGCCTTGCGTCAAAGCTCTTTGCGCGCCGAGTTGGTGGCATTGCAGCAGCGCCATCCAGGCAAAAACGTGGGCTTGTATATATGGGCCGACTGGTGCCCGATTTGCACCACGATTCAGGGCACGGTGAACGGCGTGGCGCAAGACCACCCGGTGATCACCGTGGCTATGCGATCTGGCCCGCCCGCCAAAGTGGGCGGCTACTTGGCTTCGCGTGGGCTGGCTTGGCACACGGTGGTGGACGGGCGGTCGGCCATTTCGGGAGCGCTGGGTTTTGGCGCGGTCCCAGCGTTTGCGGTGATCACGCCCGAGGGCCAACTGCGCTGGCCCACCGTGGGCCTGACCAGCGGCTGGGGCATGCGCGCCCGCTTGCTGTTGGCGGGCTGAGGCTGGCCGCTGGGCGTGGAGATTACGGCACGCTGGGCAAGCCCGCGAGCGCCATGGCCAGTTCATTCTCGTCGTAGGCCTCGTCTTTGAGTTCACCGGCAAAGTACTTTTGGTACGAGGCCATGTCAAAGTGGCCGTGGCCGCAGAGGTTGAACAAAATGGTTTCGCTCTTGCCCTCGCGCTTGCAGCGCAGCGCTTCTTCAATCGCGCCCTTTACCGCGTGGTTGGCCTCGGGCGCGGGCACGATGCCCTCGGCGCGCGCAAAGGTCACGCCCGCTTCAAAGCACTGGCCCTGCGTGTAGGCGGTGGCTTCCAACAGGCCCAGCTCTTTGCAGTGGCTCACCAGCGGCGCCATGCCGTGGTAGCGCAGGCCGCCGGCATGAAAGCCCGGCGGCGTGAAGGTGCTGCCCAGGGTGTGCATTTTGGTCAGCGGTGTCATGTGGCCGGTGTCGCCAAAGTCGTAGGCGTATTTGCCGCGCGTGAGCGACGGGCAGGCCGCTGGCTCAACCGCCACGATGCGCGGCGAGCGCCCGCCGCGCAGCGCGTGACCCATGAAGGGAAAGGCGATGCCCGCAAAGTTGGAGCCGCCGCCGGTGCAGCCGACCACCACGTCGGGCCAAGCGTCGGCCATCTGCATTTGCTCCATGGCTTCTAGGCCAATGATGGTTTGGTGCATCAACACATGGTTGAGCACCGAGCCCAGCGCGTATTTGGTGTCATCGCGCTGCACCGCCAGCTCCACCGCCTCGGAGATGGCGATGCCCAAGCTGCCCGGGTGGTCGGGCCGCTGCGCGAGCACGCTGCGGCCGTATTCGGTTTGGTCTGAGGGCGATGCCAAGCAGCGCGCACCGTAGGTTTCCATCACAGCGCGGCGGTAGGGTTTTTGGTCGTACGACACGCGCACCTGGAACACCAGCACTTCCAAGTCAAACAGCGAGCCCGCGAACGCGAGCGAAGTGCCCCACTGCCCGGCACCGGTTTCGGTGGTGAGGCGCTTGACGCCCGCCTGCTGGTTGTAAAAGGCCTGTGGAATGGCGGTGTTGGGCTTGTGGCTGCCCGCAGGGCTGACGCCTTCGTATTTGTAGAAAATTTTGGCTGGGGTGCCCAGCACTTTTTCGAGGCGGTGCGCGCGGTACAGCGGCGCCGGGCGCCAGAGTTTGTAAATATCGCGCACCGGCTCGGGAATCTCAATTTCGCGCTCGGTACTGACCTCTTGCAAGATCAGTTCCATGGGGAACAGCGGCGCCAAGTCGTCGGGGCCAATGGGCTGCAGGGTACCTGGGTGCAACACGGGCGGCAGTGCCTGCGGCAGATCAGCCTGGATGTTGTACCAAAATTTGGGCATCTGGCTTTCGTTGAGCAGGTACTTGGTGGGTGTGGTCATGCGGTGGTCTCCGGGTTAAAGCGTTCGTCCTGACAATGGACGTGTGGCAACTATCCATTCTGGAGACCCCCGCCCAACGAGACAAGCCATCCGGCCCTATTGGGCGCGTGATAGGTACAAAACTTCGGGTTAGCACGGGGGGTACAGTGGCCCCATTGGGTACTTTGCCGGGTTGCCGATCGTTCGTTCAGCCGCCTGCGCGCTTGGCCCGGTGGCCCAGCGCCTGCAAGGCCAGCAGCACGCGGTCGGTGTGATCGCCTTGGATTTCAATCACGCCGTCTTTCACCGTGCCACCGCTGCCGCAGCTGGCCTTGAGCTGTTTGCCCAAGGCGGCCAGTCCAGCGCTGTCCAGCGCCACACCTTTCACCAGCGTGACCGCTTTGCCCCCGCGCCCCTTGGTTTCACGCGACACGCGAACCACGCCGTCGCCTGCGGGCACCGCGCTGCGCTGGCCGCACGCACACTGGGCCACCGGCTGGCGGCACGCTGGGCACATACGGCCCGCATCGGTTGAATACACCAGGCCGCCGGTCGAGAGCTTGTTTTTCATGGGCCCAGATCGTAGCGCCTCGCGCCGCTGCCCAGCCTCAGCCAGCGCCGTTAAACTGCAAAGAAACACCGCACCATGCCATTCACCTACCTCGGGCTCGTCCCTGCTCTCGCCCAAGCCGCTGCCGAACTCGGTTTTGCAGCCCCCACACCCATTCAGCAGGCGGCCATTCCGGCTGTGTTACAGGGCCACGACGTGCTGGCAACAGCACAAACTGGCTCGGGCAAAACCGCCGCCTATGTGCTGCCGCTGTTGCAACGTCTGCAAGGCGCGCCGCTGCACACGCCACGGCGCGTGCGCGCCTTGGTGCTGGTGCCTACCCGCGAGCTGGCCGCCCAAGTGGGCGAGGTGCTGCGAAGCCTGGCCCAACACCTGGCCGAGCGGCCCAAAGTGGCGGTGCTGTTTGGCGGCGTGTCCATCAACCCACAAATGATGGCGCTGCGTGGCGGTGCCGACGTGGTGGTGGCCACACCCGGGCGCCTGCTTGACCTGGTGGACCACAACGCGCTGCGGCTGTCTGCGGTGGACACCCTGGTGCTGGACGAAGCCGACCGGCTGCTGGATCTGGGCTTTGCTGAAGAGCTGACCCGGGTGCTGGCGCTGCTGCCGCCCCAGCGGCACACCTTGTTTTTCTCGGCCACGTTCCCGTCCGAGGTGCAAGCGCTGGCGGGCGGTCTGCTGCAAGCGCCCGAGCGCATTGACATTCCTTCGGCGCCGGTAGCCGACGCGATGGTGCTGCAGCGGGTGATTCAGGTCGACGCAGGGCGGCGCACCCAGCTGCTGCGCAAGCTCATCAAAGACAACGGTTGGGAACGTGTGCTGGTGTTTGTGGCCACCCAATACGCCGCCGAGCGGCTGGCCAGCAAGCTGCACCACGGCGATTTGTACGCCACCTCGTTTCACGGCGGCTTGAGCCAGGGTGCGCGCAAGCAAGCGCTGGATGAATTCAAGCAAAAACGCTGGGACGTGGTCGTCACCACCGACTTGGCCGCACGCGGCATCGACATTGCGCAGCTGCCGGTGGTGGTGAACTTTGACCTGCCGCGCTCGGCGGTGGACTATGTGCATCGTATTGGCCGCACAGGCCGCGCAGGCGAAAGCGGCCTGGCCGTGAGTTTTGTGAGCGCGGACACCGAAGCGCACTGGAGCCTGATTGAAAAGCGCCAAGGCCTGAGCCTGTCGCGTGAACAGATCACCGGGTTTGAGCCCGTCGACGTGGCCGTGCCGCGCAACTCTGCGAGGCCCAACAACGGCGGCATCAAAGGTAAACGGCCCAGCAAGAAAGACAAACTGCGCGCGGCCACCGCCTCCAGCACAACCACCAAGCCCGATTGACCCCTCCAAGGAGCTTTAGAGGCTGCGCCGTCTCGGACCACCGAGTACGTGCAATAAGATGCCACCCTAAAACTGGCTTATGTGAAAGTGGCTGTGTTCCAGAAATTTCGTGCGAAATCTTTCACAAAGGTGACTGCCGAGCCGAGAATTTAGGTGTTTACACTGTCACAAAATGCACGTCATGCTGTTATATTGCACTGCAACATAACTGTTTGTAAAGACCCATGCTCTACCAGATTTACGAAACCCAGCGCTCCATCATGGAGCCGTTCTCTGACCTGGCCGAGGTTGCTGCCAAAATGTTCAGCAACCCAGGACTGCCTCTGGGTCAGTTTCCCCTAGCCCAGCGCGTATCAGCCGCCTACGACCTGATGCACCGGCTGGGCAAAGACTACGAAAAACCCGTTTTCGGTATTCACACGGTGGACGTAGACGGCGTAGAAGTGGCCATCCACGAACGCATTGAAGTCGACAAGCCGTTCTGCGAACTGCGTCGCTTCAAGCGCCTGACCGACGACGCTGACACGCTGAACCAACTCAAGGGACAACCTGCCGTCTTGGTCGTAGCGCCCCTGTCGGGCCACTACGCCACGCTGCTGCGCGACACCGTGCGCACCATGCTCAAAGACCACAAGGTCTACATCACCGACTGGAAGAACGCCCGCCTAATACCTTTGTCCGAAGGCGAATTCCACCTCGACGACTACGTCAACTATGTGCAGGAATTCATCCGCCACCTGCAATCGAAGTACGGCAACTGCCATGTGATCAGCGTGTGTCAGCCCACCGTGCCGGTGCTGGCTGCCGTGTCGCTCATGGCCAGCCGTGGTGAGACAACACCGCTGTCGATGACCATGATGGGTGGCCCCATCGACGCGCGCAAATCTCCCACTGAAGTGAACCACCTTGCGGTGCAGCGCAGCCACAGCTGGTTTGAAAACAACGTCATCTACCGCGTGCCCGATAAGTTTCCTGGCGCTGGGCGCCGCGTTTACCCTGGCTTCTTGCAGCACACCGGTTTCATTGCCATGAACCCGAACCGCCACGCCGACAGCCATTACGACTACTTCCAAAACTTGATCAAGGGCGACGACTCCAGCACGGAGAGCCACCGCAAGTTTTACGACGAGTACAACGCGGTGCTCGACATGGACGCCGATTACTACCTGGAAACGATCGACACCGTGTTCCAAGACTTCAAATTGGTCAACGGAACCTGGGACGTTAAAAACGTCAAGGGCAAGCTGGAGCGCGTGAAACCGCAAGACATCACCCACACCGCCTTGCTGACCATTGAAGGTGAGTTGGACGATATTTCTGGATCGGGCCAAACGGCGGCAGCGCACGACCTGTGCACCGGCATCAGCCCGAAGCAGAAAATGCACTACGAAGCAGCAGGCGCGGGCCACTACGGAATTTTCAGTGGTCGCCGTTGGCGCGAAATGGTGTATCCACTGGTCAAGGCCTTTATCGTGGCCCACCAGCCGGGTGCAACCCCTGCACCCAAAAGCATTGCCAAGCCCAAGCTGAAAACCAGCCCCGCACCAGCGGCTGAGGCGGACTCCGTTGAGGCTCCGGTGAAGGCCACACCAGCCAAAACCAAACCCGCTGTGGCCAAAAAGACCGCAACCAAGGCACCGGTCACCCAAGCGGTGAAAACGGCTGAAGTGACCACCACGCCTTCGGTTGCCACGGTAGAGGCCACCACCGTGGCACCAGCGACAGAAGTTCCACCCCCCGCAGCGAGCACCAGCCCGGACGTGGTGGCGGCCGAACCGGTGGCAACCACCACCGTGGTAGCCCAGTCCGATCAGGCCCCGAGCGCCTGACCCCGCCAGGGTTGCCGGGAATAAACCCGAGCACGGGTATATTCCCCGGCATGAACGACCTTGCCCGGCGGATTGATGCCGCCCTGCCGCAAACACAGTGCACGCGTTGCGGCTACCCCGACTGCGCCAGCTATGCCATCGCCATCGCCCACCAACAAGCAGGCATCAACCAATGCCCGCCAG
>JAUXXN010000134.1 GCA_030684755.1 Hydrogenophaga sp. | reverse complement strand
ATGGGGTGGGAAAATGAAAATAAGATTCCAATATGTCTTCGGTCACCGTTTTCCATAAAAGTCGAAAAATAACGTTCAAATTCATATTTCCCCGCTCTCGTTGCAAACAAACTACGCAACCGCAGCGAACAAAAGGCCTATATGAATGCGGCCAGTTGAGCACATCCATCGTGGCAACAGCCTGAACCACCCCGGGTTTCATGGAGGCATGCTTGCTCTGTGGTGACATACCCGTCTGCGCAGGTGTTTCCTCAGTTCGAGATCCAGTCGTTGTCGCACAAGGGCAGACGCCTAGGGCCTGCGGAGTGATCCGCCTCAGGGCGCAAACGTCATTTGGTAGCGCAGGGTGTTGCGCAGCAGGTCTTGCTCGCGGTCGAGGCTGCGCATCTGGTTGCGAATGCGGCGCTTGTCTTCGTCTTTGGTGGCGTCATCGAGTTGGCGCTGAAGGCGGCGCAGTTCGCTGTCGTTCGATGCCATGCGGCTTTGGGTCTTGTGAACCAGCAGGCCCGCCCGGTGCGATTGGGCGAACCCTTCGTAGCCCGCTTGGCCCTGGCACACGGCGGCTTTGGCGTGCTGGCCGTCCACCCCGGCCAACCAGCCGTTGTAGGGCGTGCAGTACGCCACGATGCCCTGGTCCCAGCCTTGGCGGTAGGCGGTGGTGTTGGGTCTAATGCCGATCTTGCCGCAGTCTTCGGCGTAGTCGGCCAGCCGGTTTTGTTCGGTGCCGCTGCCACCGTCGGCCAGCCCCACGCGGTACCAGTCCGCCACGCGGCATTGCGATTCGGGCATGGAGGCGCAGCCTGCCAGGGTCAGTGCCAAACTGAGTGCGAGGAATGCGCGTGTGGTGGTCATGCCGAATTGTAGTTTTCCCATGGGCAGGGTTCTCTCTTGAGCGGTTTTAACGGTTTGCCGGAACCTATGTCGGCTCTTCCGGGTTCACCAGCGCGTCCAGCTCTGCCTGCGTCAACCCAGCCGCGCGCCGGGCGGCATCGTTCACGCGGGTTTGCTATGTTGGTTACAGTACCGCTATGGCACCTACCATCGTTCGTGACGGTCAGTTTCGTCTCTTCTTTTTTTCACGGGAGGAGACGCGCATTCATGTGCATGTTGCGCACGTGGACGGCGAAGCAAAGTTTTGGCTTACACCACAGGTGGCTTTGGCGAACCATACCGGTCTTTCTGCTACGCAACTTCGACAGGCGCAAGCTGTTGTGAGTGCACACTTGAAGGAGATCCAAGATGCTTGGAGCCACCACTTTGGCAGCTGAAGTTACCCATATTTCGAAGCACGGCTTCTGGCTGCTGCTGGCCGACGAGGAGTTGCTCGTTCCTTTCGATCAATTCCCATGGTTTCGAAAGGGGACGATCGAACAAATTTTAAAAGTGGAGTGGCCGACCCCCGACCATCTCTATTGGCCAGAGTTAGACATTGATCTGTCGGTTCAGTCCATACGCAATCCATCTGAATTTCCGCTGGTGTCGGGCGTAGCGGTCTAACGGCTTGCGCCAGCCATGCACGTGCAGCCACGGCTTCCAAATTGCCACCCCAGCACCCACACACAGGTGCAGCGCACCGCTGACCAAAGGCTGCGCTCATCGAGCTGTTGTCGCGCAAGGGCGGGGGTTCAGAGCCTGCGGGGTGATCCGCCTCAGGGCGCAAACGTCATTTGGTAGCGCAGGGTGTTGCGCAGCAGGTCTTGCTTGCCTTGGCAATCGGCCGTTGCGGGGCCAGGTGCCGACCCATCTTCTGATGTGTTTCTTTCACGTTAAAAATTGGACAAGCCGATGGGACTGAATGTCCATAATGTCGCATGACCCACCCCAAACTGACGCCATGACCAAGCCTGGGCACGACCTGAGACAAACGCTCCAAGAGCACCAGGTTATTCTGGAAAACGCCAGTATTGGCATTGCCTTCATCCAACAGCGCATCATCATGCGCTGCAACCAGCGTTTTGCCGAAATTTACGGCCATGCCACCCCGGACACGCTGGTGGGAGCCAGCAGCCAGAGCCTGTACCCCAGCACCGAAGCTTTTGACGAACTGGGCCAAGCGGCTTACCCTCAACTCTCAGTTGGACAGGCTTACCGCACGCGCATCCGCATGAAGCGCCTAGACGGCCAACTGTTTTGGTGCAGCCTGACGGGCAAACTGATTGACACGGCCTTCCCTGACAATGGCTCGGTCTGGATCGTGGAAGACATCGACGAGCTGATTCAGTCCGAGCAGGCGGTGCAACAACTGGTGACCGAACAGTCTCTCATCCTGTCACACGCCTTGGTGGGCATCGTTTTTCTGAAAAACCGCTTGGTCACCCGCTGCAACCGATTGTTTGAAGAAACCTTCGGTTATGGGCCGGGCGAGTTGAACGGCGGCACTTCTCGGCAATGGTATTTGACGGACCAAGACTGGCTGGCTGGCGGCGAACAGTGCTACGAACCACTGGCGCGCGGCGAGACCTTTCGCAGCGAAATGCGGTTGGGCAAACGCGACGGCACACCCATCTGGTGCGACGTGCTCGCCAAAGCCATTGACCCCAACGACATGGGCAAAGGCTCCATCTGGATCACGCTGGACATCACCGCCCGCAGGGCAGCCGAGGCCGCACTGGCCCATGCCTACGCCGACCTGGAGCGCCAGGTGGCCGCACGCACGCGCGAGTTGAGCCACACGGTGCACAACCTGCACCACGAAATTGCCGAACGGCAGTTGGTGGAGCAAAAAATACAGCACCTGGCCTTGCACGACACACTGACCGACCTGCCCAACCGACGCTACCTAGAACAGTCACTGGCCCTGGCCCTGACGCAGGCCAAGGCCAGCGGGCAACAGGTGGCGGTGCTGTTTTTGGATCTGGACCGCTTCAAACACATCAACGATGCCTTCGGTCATGCCGTGGGCGACGAGCTGTTGCTGAAGGTGGCCCAGCGGTTGCGGGTCGCCGTACCGGCACAGGCCACTTTGTCGCGCCAAGGTGGGGACGAGTTCGTCCTTGTCTTGCCCGCCGTTCGCAGCCGTGTTGACGTGGACCAGAGCCTGGCCCGCATTGCCCAAGCCTTGGTCGCCCCGATACCGTTGGGCAGCCGCGAGGCGCGGGTGTCGTGCAGCACGGGCATCAGCTTGTTTCCAGACGACGGCCTCACACCCGACGCCTTGCTCAAACACGCCGATATGGCCATGTTCAGCGCCAAGAGCAAGAGCCAAGGTGGACACCAATACTTCAATGCGCGTCTGGACGTGGAGTCGCAGCAACGCATAGCCATGGAACAGTCCCTCCACCAGGCTGTGCAATCGGGCGGATTCGAGGTGTATTACCAGCCGCAAGTGGACATCGCCACCGGACGCATTGCAGGTGTGGAAGCCCTGATACGCTGGCACCGGCCCGGTTTGGGATGGGAACCGCCTTCGAACTTCATCCCGGTGGCAGAAGACATGGGTCTGATTCCTGTCTTGGGTGCTTGGGTGTTGGAAAAAGCCTGCGAACAAGCTGTGCAATGGCAGCAGGCGGGCTTGCCTGCGGTGCGCATGGCTGTGAATGTGTCGGCCTTGCAGCTTGATCAAACCGACTTTGTGTCTAC
>JAUXXN010000130.1 GCA_030684755.1 Hydrogenophaga sp. | reverse complement strand
CAGCCTTTGGGTGTAATCGGCAATGTCTTCTGGCGCGGTGGTCGGCACCATCAGCACCATCACCTGTGCGCCCCGTTCTGCTTCAAAGGCGGCCAGCTTGCGCTCAAGGGCGGCCAGGCTGGCCGCATCCAACGTACCCGTTTGGTCCATCACCCGGGCGCGCAGTTCAGGCACGGCTTGCAGACCTTGGGCATGGGCGCCCAACGACAGAAGTGCCGCAAACAAGGCGGGCAGCAGCCAGTGCACGGGGCGCCGGGTTGGTCCGGGCGCGATCCATTGCATCCAGCCAGCCAAATCCTGCGCGAACCCCTTCATGGTTTGTTGAAGTCCACCGTGGGCGGAGCCGAGATAGCCGCTTCGTTCTCGACCTGAAAGTTGGCTTTGGGCGCGTAGCTGAACACCATGGCCGTGAGATTGCTCGGGAAGCTGCGCGCTAGCACGTTGTATTCCTGAATGGTCTGGATATAGCGGTTGCGGGCCACGGTGATGCGGTTTTCGGTGCCTTCGAGTTGCACGCGCAGGTCGCTGAAACCTTGGTTGGCCTTGAGGTTGGGGTATTGCTCCACCACCACCATCAGCCGACTCAGCGCGCTGCTGACTTCCCCTTGGGCTGCCTGAAATTTCTGCATCGCAGCAGGGTCGTTCACCATCTCGGGGGTCAGCTGGATGGAGGTGGCTTTGGAGCGCGCCTCAATCACCCGGGTGAGCGTCTCTTGTTCAAAATTGGCTTCACCCTTGACCGTAGCCACGATATTGGGGATCAGATCGGCGCGGCGCTGGTACTGGTTCAACACCTCTGACCATGCCGACTTGCTCGCTTCGTCCAGCCGCTGAAAGTCGTTGTAGCCACAACCCACCAGGCTTGTGACCAGCAAACCGATGCCGACCCAGTGGAGCAGTCGAGTGACGAATGTGCGCATGAAAAAACTCCTCAGACCGGTGGGTCCATCGATGCGACAGCGCCCTACCAAAAAGCACTATACCCGGGCTGTGTACCCACCCAACCCTTGACGAGAGGCCATGAACTCTGGGCAGGCGTCAAAATACACCCATGCGCAAAACGAAACTGCCTTGGGGCTCCCCCGACGACACCGAACAGGCTTTTTACGACGCCTTGCAACAAGCCGATATTGAGTGCCTGATGGCTTGTTGGGCCGAAGAAGACGATATCGTGTGTGTACATCCCGGTGGCCCGCGCCTGGTGGGGCATGCTGCGGTGCGTGCGGCATTTGATGCCATGTTTGCCAACGGCAGTGTGCAGGCCTATCCAGAAAAGGTGCGCCGCTTGGATGCAGGGCATTGCAGCGTACACAGTGTGGTGGAGCGCGTGGCGGTGATGAGCGACGACGGTTTGCAGCACGCCTGGGTGGTGGCCACCAATGTGTACACCAAGACGGCGCATGGCTGGCGCATGGTTGCGCACCACGCCAGTCCGGGCTCTCGAACCGAGCCGGTTGAGGTGCTGACGGCGCAACCTGTGTTCCACTGACGCGCGCGCAAGACACTTGCCATGAACCACCGTTCCCACGCTGCCGAAGGCATGCCTTACCACGCACCTTGGTGGTTGCCGGGAGGCAACCTGCAAACCCTGTGGGCAGCCTTGGCCAGTAGGCGCCATTTTGGCCCAGCCCCCCGCTGGAAACGCAGCCGCTGGAACACGCCTGACGGCGACTTCATTGACGTGGACCACGCCCGGCACGAAAGCCCCGCTCAGGCGCCCCTGCTGGTGCTGTTTCACGGGCTGGAGGGGTCGTCGGGCAGCCAATACGCAGTGGCGTTCGCCGACTTTGCGGCAGCCCAAGGCATCGCGTTCGCGGTGCCACATTTTCGCGGTTGCTCGGGCGAACTCAACCACGCGCCCCGCGCGTACCATTCGGGCGATTTCGCTGAGATTGACTGGGTATTGGATCGCTTTGCCCAGGAAAACCCTGGCCGTCCCTTGCTGGCCGTGGGCGTGTCGCTGGGTGGCAATGCTTTGCTGCGCTGGGCGGGCGAGGCGGGCGATACGGCACGCGCTCGGGTGCGTGCCGTGGCGGCAGTCTGCTCGCCGTTGGACCTAGCGGCAGGCGGTCACGCCATTGGGCGCGGCTTCAACCGGCAGGTTTACACCCGTGTGTTTCTCTCCACCATGGTGCCCAAAGCGCTCAAGAAACTGGAGCAACACCCAGGACTGTTTGACCGAGAAGCTTTGCTGGCCGCACGCGACCTGTACGAGTTTGACAACCTGTTCACCGCGCCCTTGCACGGCTTTCGCAACACCGAAGACTACTGGGCGCGGGCATCCGCCAAACCCGTGCTGCACCACATTCGGGTGCCAGCGCTTGCGTTGAATGCATTGAACGACCCGTTTGTGCCCGCAGCATCACTGCCCACAGTTCAAGAAGCCGGGCCGTGCGTCACGCTGTGGCAACCGCAGCAGGGCGGTCATGTGGGATTTCCCTCGGCGGCTGGACGCTGGGGTATACCAGGGCATGTGCGCACCATGCCCGAAGCAGTGGGCCGCTGGTTGCTGAAACACACTGCATAAAGGACTGACCCATGGACGACATCGTCAAAGCTGCAATGGCCAAATGGCCCAACGTACCGCATTGTGATGGTTGGCTTGGGCTCGATGCCCGGGGCCAATGGTTCATGCGGGACGACCCCACCCAGGCGGCAGGACCCTTTGCCTGCGAACCGGGCGAACCGTGCACCCCCGCCAAGGGATCGCTGCTGTTGCACGACAAACTCATCGAATTCATCCACCGCAACTACGCAAAAGACGAAGCGGGCTGCTGGTTTTTTCAAAATGGACCGCAGCGGGTGTATGTTGAGTTGGAGATTGCGCCTTACGTTTGGCGTTTGCAGCCCGATGGGCGGGTGCTGGCACATACCGGGCAACTTGCAGAGCAGGTGAGACGTTGCTTGCTGGACGAACGGGGTCGGCTTTACCTGCAAACCGAACTCGGATGGGGTCTCGTGCACACCAGCGACATGAATTTGGCCGCCGATGCGGTGGAAGCTGGGCTGTGGGTTCCTCAAAACGTTGAGTTCGCCCAGCTGCCCGCGATCGGCGCTTATGTGCGCAGCCCACAGAGAAACACCACGTACCGCGGATCAGCGACGTTGACTTGATTCCATCCAGGTCGGCTCGTCAACCGTCTCGCCAGTTCAGACAAAGAAAAAGCCGGTCAGAGACCGGCTTTTTTGACAAGCTGCAGAAGTTATTTAACCGAAGCCAACATGTATTCCACCGAAGCTTTGATGTCGGCGTCGGAGGCGTTTGCGCCGCCCTTGGGAGGCATAGCGCCCTTGCCCTTGATGACGCTGGCGGTCAGACCGTCCAGACCCAGCGCCAGGCGAGGTGCCCAAGCGGCCTTGTCGCCAAGTTTGGGCGCACCGGCCACACCGGCCACATGGCACACAGCGCAAGCCTGTTTGTAGAGGGCTTCGCCAGCACCAGCGGCCACGGTGGCTGAGGCCACTGGTGCTGCCACTGGGGCCGCTGCGACGGGAGCCGCTGCAACCACCACAGGGGCTTCAGCAGGAGCTGCGGCAGCTGCCGTTGCGGCGGGTTCGGCAGCCGGTTCGGCAGGTTCGGCAGGTTCGGCCAGTTTGCCGCCAGACGCGTTGACAAGGTGAACCACGGCACGGCCAATTTCCAGGTCGCTGAACGCTCCGCCAGACTGTGCGCCCATAGCACCTTTGCCCTTGAGTGACGATGTCAAGAGGGCTTCGTAGCCTGTGGCTGCGCGGGGCGCCCAAGCGGCTGCGTCGCCAAACTTGGGTGCACCGGCCAAACCTGCATCGTGGCAGGCGGCGCACTGTGCTTTGTAAACCGCATCGCCCGCTTGCAGCGGACGGTTGGCGTCACGCAATTCCACCGAGCCCACGCGCTGAATGCGCATGGCCGTGGCCAGTTCGGGGTCCACAGCGCCAGCAGCGGGCTTGTCGCCCGACGTGACGAAATAAACCAAGCCAATGATGATGAAGATGGGAGCCACAAAAGAGAAAAATGACGTCCACAGCAACTGTGCGGGTGTCTTGATCGGGCCGGTGTGAGATTCGTGCGCGGTGTCGCTCATGGTGTCCTCAAGGGGTGGCGGAACGGGGCCAGGATAGGTAATGGCGGGCCTGCACGGGTTGGGCAGACAGTCCGTGATTATAGCCAAGCCCCCCTTGCGCAGGCCTTGCTTCAGAAGCTGCCTGATAGAATCTCGCCGAGATGTCTCCGGAGCCCGGAAACGGTTCTCAGTATGCGGTACACCGGGCTCAGCAGTTAGACTACGTCTTCTCTTGCAGCATGCGGCTGTAGCTCAGTGGATAGAGTATTGGCCTCCGAAGCCAAGGGTCGTGGGTTCGATCCCCGCCAGCCGCACCAA